>CAZYWR010001125.1:0-2620 GCA_964651185.1 uncultured Polyangiales bacterium | reverse complement strand
GCACCATCATGAACTCCGGACAATGAGGGGCGATCGGCGCGAGCAGCAGCGACGAGAGCACGAGCGCGATGGCATCCCAGGTGGTGAAGCGGCCCACCATTTCGAAGCCGAACACGTCCAGGAGGCTCAACGCGATCGAGCCGGGGTGCTTGTGGATAGAGACCAGCTCGTAGCCCGCCTGCGCGAGCATGCGCTCGATCGTCGCGGGCGTGAAGAACATCAGATGGCGCGGCAGATCGAGCTGCGACCAATGATTGCCGAAGAAGCGCGCCACGCCGCTGGTGATCAGCGGGACCTCGATCGCGACGAACCCGCCCGGCTTGGTGACGCGGCGGCACTCGGCGAGCACGTCGCGCGGACGGCCTTCGTGCTCGAGGTATTCCGTCATCGTGACCACGTCGAAGGAGGCGTCCGGGAAGCGCGCGCTCTCGAGCGTTCCGGCCAGGGCCGGGATGCCGCGCGCCTGGCAGCGCGCGACCACATCTGTATTGAAGTCGACGCCGATCACGTCGCAGCCGCGCTCCTGCCTCATGTGCTGGAGGAGCTCCCCGTAGGCACAGCCCACATCGCATACGCGCTGGCTCGGCGCGAGTCGCCCGGTCGCCGTCTCGATATCGTCCAAGCGCCGGCGCGAGACGTTCTGCACCGCCTGCCCAAACATGCGCTGGCGCCAGCCGCCCACCAAGTCGAGCGGCATGTAACAGAAGTAGTCGTCCGGATAGTGCCGCCCGAGCGACTCGAACGTAGGCCGCGGGTCCGTGTACATCATGCCGCAGGCGCGACAGCGGACGACCTGATACTTGCCCGCGCGGCCGAAGAGCCGGTCGTGGGCGCGGCGGTAGGGCACGGCGTCCGCGGCGCCGCAGGCCGGACAGCAGACGTGCTCCAACGTCTCTTCGTGTTCTTGGCTGTAGAAGGTTGAGAGGACGAGTGGACTACTGGCGCGAGGGACATCCGGCACGCGCGCACCATAGCCGTTTCCGCGCGGCGCTGTCGCTCCTTCCGTGATGGAAGGCAGCCTGGCTAACACGGCCACTTGGATCCGGAAGAGCGGGTCCGCGCATCGCCGCCGCGCTCCGTTTATCCGGGAAGCCTGGCGCGCGGGCCGATCCCACGCGCGGATTGCGGAGAACTGGCCTGCGCGCCGTGTCAACCGTCCGGGAAGCCCGGCGCGAGCAGCCGAAACCAGCGCCCGGGATGGGCGACGCCGAGCGCGCGCGCCGCGCCCTCGGCCTCTGCGCGGAGCTCGCGCCCCTCGTCTCCGCCGCGCAGCAAGCCCGCGCGGTGCCGGGCGGCAGCCGCGTAGAGGAGGGTGCCGCTCTGCGCGTACGCTTCTGCAGCGCGCTCGAACTCGGCGAGCGCGCTGCGCTCGTCTCCGCGCTGCCGCGCGAGCGTGCCGCGAATCTGCGCTGCCATCGCTGGAGCGATCAGGAAACGCTCGGCCTGGAGCCGCCGGGCCTGGCGCTCCGCCGTGCGGACACGGCGCGCGTGCAGGCTCGATCGATCGGCGGCCAGGCAGGCCCGGGCCAAGAACATGGCCCCGTACACGCGGTGCAATGCCGAGCGCTGCACCGAACGAAACGACGGCGCTTGACGCGCCTTTTCATAGGCCGCGAGCGCGCCTTCCGCGTCGCCGTCGTAGAGCGCCGGATCGCCGAACAGCCAAGGATCGGCGCGGTAGAGCGCGTACTCCGTGCCGGGCGCGCTCAAGACGGCGATGGATTCGCGCATCGCCTCCGCGTCGTCGAGCGCCAAGAAACGATACGAACCGTCGACCCGGACCATCAGCTCGCCGGCTGTGTCGCCCAGCGCGTGCGCCTCGGCGATCCAGGCGTCGGCGTGGTGCAAGAGCTCGTTCATCTGGCCCGTGAACATCCACGCTGCGAGGCGTCCGGCGCGCGCGCCGTTGAAGAATGGAATCACCGAGCGGCCGCACGCCGTCAGCGCCTGCTCCGTGCGTTCGTAGGCCGCGAGCGCCGCCGGCCACTGGCACGTGCACAGGCAGCGCGTGCCCTCCGAGGCGAGCACGATGGCCAGGTTCTCGTGATCGTCTTGCGCCTCGGCGAGCGCGATGGCCTGACGCATGTGGCCTTCGTCGTGCGGGCTCGATGTGCCACGCGCCAGGCCTCGCCACAACACCTCCCAGGCCATGCCGATGGGCCAGCTGCGCGGGTCGCGGTAGCGCCGCATCGCCAACAGCGAGCGCACGACGAAGTGGGTGGTGTGCTCCGCCGGTCCGTGCAAGAAGCCGCGCGTGGCGAGCAGACACAGCGCGAGCTGCTGCGCGCTGCGCGGGGAATGGCGGCTTTCGCGCGGCACCGGCAGCGACGCGATGCGGCGCCCGAGCACGTAAAGCACGAACAGCCACCACAGCATCACGCTGCGCCACCAGCCGCGCTCGGGCAGCGGCATCATCCCGAGCTCGCGGCACAGCTCGTTCAGCAGCCGCACGCCGCGGTCGGTCTGACCGGCCAAGAGGTGCACGAGCATGGCCTTGCCCGAGAGCTCCCGTCGCTCGCGCGCTCCGCTCACGCCGCGGAGCACGCGCTCGTAATGCTCCGCGGCTTCGGCCAGGCGACCGCTGCGCGCGCACACGTCGGCCAGCTCGAGCTCGAGCTTG
>CAZYWR010001124.1:0-2626 GCA_964651185.1 uncultured Polyangiales bacterium | reverse complement strand
GCACCCCCTGGTCGCTATTGACGCGCGTGCTGCGCAACCTGCTGGGCGGCGTGCTCGCGCTCGCCGGCGTGGCGATGCTGGTGTTGCCGGGGCAGGGCATCCTAACGATGCTCCTCGGCCTCGCGTTGATCGACGCGCCCGGCAAAGAGGCGCTCGTCGAGCGCATCGTGCAGAAGCCTGCGGTCTGGCGCGCCCTCCAGCACGTACGCCAACGCTTCGGCAAGCCGCCGTTCGAGCGCCCGCGTTAGCCGCGCGCAGGCCGACACTCAGCTTCGAGCCTGCGTGTGCTCTGAGGCGCATGCGAACAGCTCCTCCCGGACCTCCGCGTGTGCGGCATCCGGGGTCCCATCACGCGTTCTCTTCCCGATGTCTGGGGCGGTGCGCACGCAAAGGCGCGGTGATCAATCCGCGTATTTGACGCCGCAGCCGTACGCGGGCGTGTCGGCGAGGCGCACGGCCTTGCCGGCGAGCACGTCGTCGAGCGCGTTTTCCAAGTAGGGTTCGAGCGCGCCCGGCTGCGTCGCGGAGCGCGGGCGCTGATCGTCGACCACGCCCATCGGCGCGTTGTCGAGCCCGCCGCGGTAGACGAGCACGCCCTTCGCGTTGATGACGTACATGTGCGGGGTCTTCTCTGCGCCGTAGGCGTGTCCGACCTCGCCGCTCTCATCGAGCAGAACCTCGTTCTCGATGCCGTACTCGACTTTGGCGCGCTGGTTGCGCTCGAGGCCGTTCCCCTGCTTGCCGGGCGCCCCCGAGTTGATCGACAGCCACGTCACCTTCTCGTTCTGCCGCCGCGTCGCGAGGTCTTTGAGCGGACCTTTGGTGTGCGCGTGTTTGACGAACGGGCACTCGGGGTTGAACCACTCGAGCACGACAACCTTGCCGCGCAGCGCGGAGAGCTTCACCTCGCGCCCTTCGGTATCTCGCAGGCTGAACTCCGGGGCCGGTTTCTTGAGCTCGGCGCGCTTGTTCGGGCTCGCCGCCTTCGCGGGCGGCGCCGCAGAAACGTGGGGCGAGTCACAGCCGAACAACATAGCGACGACGATGACCGCCGGCCCGAGCCGGCGAACGCTCACATTCATAAGCCCCTCCGTAGGAGTGATGTCCAGCGCCCGCGCGAGCGCACGCTGCCACGGAGAATGTCAGCGCGAACCCGGCAGCGCAAAGCCCGCCGGCGGGCGGCTGCTGCGCGTGCGCGGGAGGCTGCGGCAACTCTCGGTCATCGACACGAAGGATGCGCGCGATCAAGCTGTCCAGCGCCGTTCGTGCGCTCGTTGCGCGTGCGTCCTGGCCTAAGCGCGCGCAACGAGCGACGGGTTCGTGCGCGAGCCGCGCTTGCTGACGCCGTGACTCTTATGATTGTAGCGCATGCTGCGCAACCGGTGACGCTCGCGTGGGCGCACACCAACGCCCGCTGCTGGCTCGTGCGCCGGTGGCTTCGGCGACGCTGCCGGTCGCATCGGCTCAGCCCTTATTCGCACTCGTGGTCCACTGCCTTTTTCCATGCCCGCCACGGAGGTGGGGCAGACCCGGTCTGCGTCTCGCGAACACGGCGGCACGCCGGGCAATGCCTTACGACCGAGTGTGGGAGCACTCACTGAATACTTGGGGTCGCGAAGCGATCGCATGACCGGCAGAACCTTACGCCCGGGAGCGTGGATTGCGTGCTTCCGCGGAAGCGGACGGTTTCCGTCAGGTACTACCCTACAAGGCTGCGACATTCATGTTCGGGTGGAGCAATGCTAGTTGCGCCCGAACAAAGCGAACGGCATCATGGACGTCGCTTACACGTCGTGGTCCGCCCTCTAGAAGAGACAGAATCCAAGTCAGACTGAACTCGAGATCTGTGGACACATGTCTCGCGTAGGGCGCGGTGCTCAATACACGCATCCCCGCGAGCACGGCTCGAACCATCGCGGCTTGAAAACCTGAGCCTTCGATGAGCCAGCACAGGCAGCGGATTCCGCTCTGTACGTGGTTGAGCGTCTGATTGATGGCCTGTCGTACGGGCTCCGGCGGCGGTACGGCATTGCCGGGAATGATACTCAACACGCCGAAACCGTGGGGGTACTTTTGTAGCTGCGCCTGCGCGACAGGGAGCAGTTCCGAGTAGTCCTCGACACGGCTCCGGCCGTCATCGCAGAGCACGACGATATCGCGCCACGTAAAAACCTTGATTGGACGCGCGACGTCCAGGTTTTCGTTTTCGTGGACTGTGTCCACCATCGGTCGGCCTTCTACACAATTCTGCGAATTGTGCACGACGACGCACAATGAATTAATGGCGCAATCCCAACGCAAACTTATCAGCTATTCGCCTCGCCGAGAAACAGATTTGCAAACATGTCAGCGGTCGCATCAGCGGCGCGTTCTGCGCAGATGTGGAGCTGAGTGTTGACACGGCGCAGAGAAGTGCTCACTGTAAGGGCCGTCCGAGCGCAGGGAATTCCTGCCATGTTTTTCGGGGATTTTGTGGGCCGCCGTTGTAACGCCAGGCGACCTCGCAGCGGTGGACGTCGCTAGCGCAGAATGTGGAGTCCATATGAAGACCACTAGCGAGAAGTATCAGCAAGTGCCTCAAGGTACGGCGGAGGGAGTTGCCAACTCGCGGTCACGTCAGCTCGCG
>CAZYWR010001123.1:0-7181 GCA_964651185.1 uncultured Polyangiales bacterium | reverse complement strand
AGCCATGGCGCGCCGCCTCGCGTTCGGTCGCACGTTCGGAGCGCGGGAGGCCAGCTCGTGCGCGGCGAGCTCGCGCGTGGCACGCAGGGACGTCGACCTCGACGTCGAGCCCATCGAGATGCTCGTAGAGCGTGGCGAGATACACGCCGAGCGGCAGGAAATCTTCGTGCAGGGCGCGCTTCGCATCGCGGCAGCGCACGAACACCTGGTGGAAGGTGTTCACGAAGTCTTTCATGACGAAGCGTTGCCGTTCGGGGTGGGTGCCGAAGTGCTTGCGGAACAGATCTTCGGCGAGATCGATGCGCAGCGCGCCCAAGCTCTGTTTCAGCAGCGCGTCATCGGGCGTGTAGAACCCATCGTACAATCCGCGCAGCGCGCGCAGAAAATCCGGAGACCAGCGGCTGACCCACGGCGCGGGATCCCAAGCCAGCTGGCCCTGCCGATCGCGGACGCTGCCTCGACGTAGGTCGAGCAGCGTCGGGGTGTCCGAATAGATCTGCGCGAAGAACAAGCTGACCACGCGCGCAGCGTGCGCCCCTTGGTCGCTGCCCAGATCGTCTCCCACCCCTGGCTGACCGGGCAAGGTGACGGCCAGCGGCAGCGCAGCCAACGAGCGCGCGCGGCTCGCCACAGCTTGCCGGTAGTCCTCACTGCTCTTGCTGATCAATACACTCCGGCCGCGGCTCCAGATCTTGCGTGCGGGCAGCACATCGAAAAAGGCCGGCGACACGAAGCTCGACAGCTGGCGCAGGTCCGCGTTCTTGAGCAGCTTGCCAAACATGATGCTCCCCTCGCTTGCGCGGAGGGCTTCAAGAACTGCGCCAGCCGGCGCGCGCGATCTATCCCGCCCGCGCGGCACATTCGCTGGGCAGGAGCCGCTCGAATTACATATCTGTGCAGCGGCCGCGCGAACAGCCTCGGCGGCGCGACTGCCTCAGTGCCGCGAATTGCCACTCTCCACCCGTCTGCATCGCAGCGACGCGCGCCGCTCACTCCTGATGACAGAGCATGCACTCGCGGCTTGAGCCCCACGCCATGAAGAGTTCAAGGTACCGCTGCTCGGCTTGCGCGCGCCGGCGCCGGATGCCACCGCTCCCAAGAAGCCCCAAGCTCCGCGCCAGACCGAACATCGGCGCAAAAAGTAAGGGCATCGCCCGCCCGCACGGCGGGCGGCCATGCGTCCTATCGTACCAACACTGCGCCCCAGGAGACCTGCCTTGACAGACGTCATTCTCCACCACTACGAGGTCTCGCCCTTCGCCGAGAAGATCCGGACGATCTTCGGTTACAAGCAGCTCACCTGGCGTTCCGTCGAGATCCCGGTCGTGATGCCGAAGCCCGACCTGGTGGCGCTGACCGGCGGCTATCGCAGGACGCCGGTGCTGCAGATCGGCTGTGACGTGTACTGCGATACCCCGCTCATCGCGCGCGTGCTCGAGTCGCTTCGTCCGGAGCCAGCGCTCTTTCATCGCAGCCAGGCAGCGACCGGTATCGCCGCCGCGCGCTGGTTCGACCGCGACCTGTTCCTCGCGGCCATCTCTCAGTTGTTCGATCCCGCGGTCGCCGCGGCCAGCGCGGAGAGCCTGGGCGGCATCGAAAACGCCGGGCTCTTCGCCGCCGATCGCGCGCGCATGATGACGAACACACCGGTGCGAGCGCCGCGCTATACCGATGGTCGAGTCGTGCTCGAGCAAGTGCTCGAACACTTGGAGGGCCAACTCGCTGCAGGCGGACCTTACCTGTTCGGCGCCCAAGTCGGCTGGACCGACTTCTGCGCTTACCATCCGCTCTGGGCCATCCATCGGCACCGCATGCTCGCGCGGCGCCTCGATCCCTATCCGCAGGTGCTCGCCTGGATCGCGCGCATGCGCGACTTCGGCCACGGCACGCCGGCGCCGCTGTCCGCCGGGGAAGCGCTCGCCATCGCCCACGCCAGCACGCCTCGCGCCCGCAGCGACCAGCCGGCGCCTCTGGATCGCGCGAACCTCGGGGACGAAGTCGAGATCGCCGCCAACGACTACGCGCTCGAGCCAACCATGGGACGACTCGTACACGTGGGTCCGGATGAGTTGGTGATCGAGCGCACCGACGAACGCGCTGGTCTCGTGGCCGTACACTTTCCGCGCATCGGCTTCCGCATCAAATCGCGCTGAGCTGTCGACGATGCCGGCGCTTTGTAAGCGCGCGCGGGTGCGTTGATCGCTCCCTGCGCCCTGTCCTTACCGATGCTCGCCGAGGGTCGTGGATCGCCGGGCAGAAGCTCGCCTTTATGCCGGCATCTTCACCACGACCTCGGGCCGCGCGCGATTGTTGGCGTGCCGATTCAACCTTACTCGCTGTTCCGCAGCAGGGCTTCGGGCCTGGATCGCGCTGGACCTCCGCGCTTTCAAGCAGCGGAGGATGCGTCTGCTGCTTACGAATGCTCTTCATCCTGCTTGGCGCGCGCCTTACTGTTGTTCTCTCCAACAACGAGCCTGGCCGAATCGCACCAGTTGCTGGGCCGTTACATGCATCGTTCACCCCAACTTAGACGGGGCGTGAGCAAGTGCGTTGTGCTTTATTTGCGCAGCGCGCCAAAGGGAGGTGCAACGCCATGAGCCTCTTTCAAATCGAACTCAGAACATCCGGCGCGGCTACTCGCCAGAGTGCCTTTCGTGCCTGGGTCGACCCTGCGAGCGCCGGTGCGCTAGAGAGCGAGATCGAAGTCCATCTTCAGAGAACTGAACAATGCTGGAGCGGCGCGTTCTTGATTCATCGTCAAAAATCTTCCAGCTTTTTTTATCGCATCGGGATCGTCGGGCGCGTTGGCAGCTGCTGGAGCCTGTCGATCCGCGACGTGAGCCGAGGCCTCTTGCTCGCGGAGGATTCGGATTACCTCTCGGAACCCAAGACGTGGATCTTGGGCTCGTGCGGTCTGCGCGCCCAGGATGCTCGCGAGTCCGCTTCGGCACAACTGCCACTCGCTGTCCCGGCCGCGTATGCCGCGCGACCGCGGGTGCGGCCCGCTCCCTGATCGGCGAGGGCCCGCTGCTCGCACACGCAGCTGTCAAGTTCGCTTCGACGTAGTAGATCGCTTCTTCTTGCTTGAGGGCCCGCCCGGGTTGTTCGGTGCGGGCCCTTTGTTCGCGGCCACCTGTGCCTCCAGCTGTTCGAGGCCGCGAAGCACCGCCAATCGCAGCACGATCGATCGCGAGGCTCGACCCAACACGACCGTCTCCTCCGACTCAGTGAGCTGACTGAGGAGTGCGTCGGCGCGATTCACGAGCGACGTCGGGAGCCGAAGCGTGATGAGACTTGTACCGGACATGGATTTCCTTTGGGCTGGGAGCCTTCCTCGTGATCCATCCGAGCGCCCTTCGGGTTTGGGAGGAACCGATGCAAACTGTCGCGCAAATGTAAGTCAATTCCGTTACACCGCCAACACGTGAGCACGCCGCTCGAGCGCCTCCACGTCTCGCGGTATCGCGCGCGATGGTGTAGGCCTCCCCGGCTCGTAACGCCTTCGCAGCCAGTGGATCGGCCCGCCGCGGCGCACTCGTGCGGCGAACCTGCCGCACGCGAACGCCTGAGTCCTCCGTTCGAATGCGCCGTCCTAGACGGCGCACGATCTCGAGCACGAGGGCACGGCGCTCCCTCCTAAGTGCGCAGCCCGCTCAAGTCGGCTCGCTCAGCAAGAGACGCAGGTCGACCGCAGGGATGGTGATCGCCTGCCCGATCGCCGGCGGCCGAAACGGCACGTACTCGTGCTTGCCCCACTGCAGCCAACGGTACTTCGCGGCCTCGAGCGGCTGGGTGAAACGGGCGAGCACCTCCTTGGGTCGGCCGTCCTCGGTCAACGACAGAACCTCGAAGGTGACGTCGCTGAGCGCGACCTGCTCGCCGACTCGCAGCGGCCGGTCGAGGCTGCGCAGCACCTGCTGGCTCGGCGTCGACAGATACCCGTCTGCAGGCGCGAGCTTCAGCGTGCGGGCATCGACCCGCTCGACGCGCAGATCCGACACGCCCGTGGCCAGCCAGCGCACGCGCTCGGGCCGCGGAATGCCCTCCGTCTCGCGATAGAGCGAGAAGAAGATCGCAAACGTGTCGAAGGGCGGATTGAGCAGGACGAAGGTCTCGTGCTCGACCTCCGGCGCGCGCGAGATGTTCGCGTCCGCGCGCGCGACCTTGGCGTCGAAGCCGTCCATCATGCCGATCAAGAACGGCCGTAGGACCGGCGCGATCCCGAGATTGACGACCGCGAGCATCATGCCGAACGCCATGAGCGAGCGGCGCGGTACCGGCCGCAACGCCGGGTACGTCTTCTCGACCAGTGCGCTCAACAGCGCCGCGAGCAGCGCCATGGCGCCGAGCCCCGCGCCGGTCAGCATGCGATCAGTCGGCGCGACCCCACACGCCGGCACCGCGGCGAGCAGGCTTCCGACCGCCCAAAAGCGCACGAGCGGGTCGCGGCGATAGAGCGGGGTAAGCGCCGCGATCAACGCGGCCGCGCAGCCGATCGCCAGTGGCCAGAGCACGTAGTTGGGGTCGACCCCGAACACCGGAAGCAAGTTGAACCACTCGGCGGAGATGCCTTCGAACTGCGCGAGGGCATAGACGCTGAGCCGCCCGGGCAGCAGCCGGGCAAAGGCGAGCGGGTGGCGCAACGGATCGGTGTAGAAAGCGGACCCCTCCGCACCGTGTCCGAGCAGCTTGTAGGCGACGGCCCAGACCGCGAGCACGCCCAGGTACGGAAGCAGCGCGCCGAAGCGCTCGCGGCGCGATCCCTGATCGAGGAACAGCGCGTACGCGATGAGGTAGCCGCACACCTGCAGCGCGGTTTCGCCGCCGAGCAGCGCGAACGCGAACGCCACCGGGCCCCACCACGCCGCGCCGCGGTCGAGCATGGACGTCCGTGCGCGCGCAGCGTGCGAGGAAGGGCCCGCCTCATCCCGTGCCTGCGCACGCCAGCGCGCGTGCGCGGCCAGGGCGCTGAAGCCGAACGCGAGCGAGATCAGCGTATTGCGGTGGCAAAGCCAGGCGATGGTCGCGGCGCGCGCTTCGTCGAACGCGAACAGCACGAACGCGAGCCCGCCCACCCAAGGCGCGGGAGAAAAGCGCCGGTAGAGCTGCGCGGCGGACCACAGCAAGAACGCGAACCACGCCAAGCTATGCAGCTGCATCAGCGGCACGTGTTGTGGCCAGAGCGTCTGATCGAGCCAACGGCTCCACGAAGCGAGCGGACGAAAGAACGAGATCAGCGCGCCGGTGTCCGTCCACCACGGGAACACGCCCTCTTCGCGCAGCGCGATGTTCGACGCGCGATCCTTGGCGAACGAGTACAGGTCCCACGGCGCGCGCGCGATGCCCGCGATGTCCGGATTCTGCTCGAGTGAGGCGACTTGGAAACGGTCGTCGGAGTCGAATCTGACCCACAGCGCCGGGAGCGCCGTGATCAGCGACAAGGCCATGGCCCAAGCGTAGCCGCGGCGACTCCCGAGCTGCGCCTGTACCCAGCGCACGGCACCGCCCAGGGGCATCGATGAGCTGGGCGCATGGAACCCGGCGTGCTCTCGGCCGCGGCTGCCTGCAGCGCTCTCCGGCGTGCGGCCCCGCGCTCCCGGCTCGAGCTCCGCTGCAGCAGCTTCGTCAGACGTCATCGGCAGCGCTCGCCTCGAACTCGACATGGACACCTGCGCGGGGCGGCCACTCTGACCGACCAGAACGACGGCGCCGCGCCCAGCGCGGGCCCAATACGGATGGTGGTCCGAAGCGCCCACTTTTATGGACCCGCGTGACGCGAAAACGCGCAAAAACACTGAGGAGTTTTTCCCCGCCCGCAAAAACGCAAAAACCTTCGGACCGCGCGCCGTGTTACATCGTCGCCTCAGCTCGCACCGGTGTGAGCAGCCTGACCAAGCTCGAGTGTGTTCGATCGATGTGGGCGCTCCTCCAAGAAGTCTCCCTGCGTCACTTGCGCCACGCGCTGTTCCGCACGGCACTCGTGATCTTCGGGATCGCGCTCGGGGTGAGCATGCTCAGCGCCGTACTGGCCGCCAACGCCAGCCTGCTGGTCGCGTTCCAAGACTTAATCGACCGCGTCGTCGGCCAAGCCGACCTGACGGTGTCCGCCGGCACTGCGGGTATTCCCGCGTCGCTTACCGGAGAGATCGCCGAAATCGACGGAGTCGCACACGCCGCCGCGACGGCGCAGGTCGTCACGCGCACCGCGGACGGGCAAGGTGGTCCCTTGCTCGTGCTCGGGGTCGACTTCTTGGGCGACACGTTCTTTCTTCCGTTCGCCCAGCCCGGTGAGCACCAAGTCGTGAGCGACCCGCTCGCGTTCGTGAACGATCCGCACGCAGTGCTGGTCTCGAAGCAGTTCGCGCGGGCGCACCAGCTCACGCGCGACAGCCCGCTGATTCTGTTGACGCCTCAGGGCGAGCAGACTTTCTACGTGCGCGGTCTGCTCGAGGACGAAGGTCCGGCGGCTTCGTTCGGCGGCCAGGTCGTGGTGATGTTCATCGACGCGCTGCAGGTGGTGTTCGGCCGCGGCGATCTGGTCGATCGTATCGACGTGATGGTCGACGACGATCGCGAGCGCGCGGCGGTGCAGGCGCGCATCCTCGCGCGCGTCAAAGGCACGGCCGAAGTCGAGCCGCCGAGCGGGCGCGGCGCGCGCTTGATGACGGCGCTCGCGGTGTTCCGCAACGGACTGAGCGCGTCGGGCTTGAGCGCGCTGTGGGTCGGGATGTTCCTGATCTACAACGCCGTGAGCGTCAGCGTCGCGCAGCGCCGGCGCGAGGTCGGCGTGCTGCGCGCGCTCGGCGTGACCCGGCGCGGTGTGACCGCGCTGTTCTGCGCCGAGGCGCTGATCATGGCGTTGGTGGGCAGCGCGCTCGGGCTCTCGCTCGGCAAGGCGCTCGCCAAGCTCGCGATCCGCACCGCGGTGACCGCGATCGGGCGCTACTTCGTCCCGATTCATCCACCTCCACCGCGGCTCACGCTCGCGATCATCGCCGCCTCCTTGGCTGCAGGCCTGTTCGCCGCGCTCTTTGCCGCCTATCTGCCGGCGCGTCAGAGCGCTCATGTCGATCCGGCCGAAGCCCTGCGCGCGACGCGCTCGACCGCGCTCTCGCGTGCCCTGCCGGAGCGTAAGCTCGCCTGGATCGGCGCCGCGATCGCGCTGCTCGCGTTCGTCCCCG
>CAZYWR010001122.1:0-1546 GCA_964651185.1 uncultured Polyangiales bacterium | reverse complement strand
GGCGTCGCCATCGCGCGCCTGGTCGATCCGTCGATCGTGCGCGTCACGTTCTATCTCGCGAACGCGGACCTCGATCAGGCGCGCGTCGGCGGGTCCGCGGCGGTCGAGGCCGACGCTTACCCGGGCCGGCGCTTCACGGCGAAGGTCAGCCGCGTGGCGCTCGAGGCCGAGTTCACGCCACGCAACGTGCAGACGCGCAGCGATCGCGATCGCCTCGTGTTCCCGATCGAGGTGCGCGTGGCGGAGCACGAAGGCCTCTTACACACCGGCATGCCCGTGACGGTCACCTTGACCAAGGGGGAGACGTGAGCGCGCAGGCGGCCCAAGCCCAGCGTCCTGAGCGTGCGCCCGTGATCGAGGCCGACCGCTTGGTGCGCGACTACGGCGCCGTGAAGGCGGTGCGCGGGCTTTCGTTGCGTGTGGCGGCGGGCGAGCTCTATGGCCTCGTGGGCCCCGACGGCGCCGGGAAGACCACGACGATCTCGTGCCTCGCGGGCCTGCTCGCGCCGACGCGCGGCGCGGCGCGCGTGCTCGGCGAGGATCCGCTCGCGCGCGGCTCGCGAGCGCGCGAGCAGCTCGGCTTGATGCCGCAGCAGTACAGTCTGTACGGCGATCTGACGATCGCGGAGAACCTGCGCTTCTTCAGCCAGCTGTTCGGGCTATCGCGGCGCGAGTTCCGCGAGCGCACGGAGCGGCTCTTGGCGATCACGCGGCTCGCGCCTTTCACCGAGCGGCGCGCCGACGCGCTGAGCGGCGGCATGTACAAGAAGCTGGCGCTCGCGTGCGCGCTCCTGCATCGCCCGCGCGTGCTCTTGCTGGATGAGCCGACCAACGGCGTAGATCCGGTGAGCCGGCGCGAGCTCTGGGAGCTCATCTACGAGCTCGTGGCCGACGGCATGGCGGTGCTGGTGTCGACGCCATACATGGATGAAGCGGCGCGTTGCCATCGCGTCGGATTGATGCACGCCGGTCAGCTCATCGCCGAGGGCGCGCCGAACGTGCTCGCCAGCACGCTCGAGTACGAGGTGTACGAGGTGACCGGAGGCGAACGCGACGCGCTCGATGCGCAGCTCTCGCGCGCGCCGCAGGTCGTCGCGGCGTCCCCCGCGGGCGCGCGCTTGCGGGTGGTCGTCGCGCCCGGCCAAGGTCGCGTGCTGGCCGAGCAGCTTGCGAGGTCGGGCGCAAGCCTGCGCCGCGTGGCCCCCGATTTCGAAGATCTGTTCCTGGCCCGCATCGCCGCGAGCGAGCGAGCGGTCGATACGGACGCCCGAGCGCGCACGCACGAGGCGATCCGATGAGCCCGGCCGGAGGCGCGGGCGAGCACCCGATCGAAGTGCGCGCGTTGAGCAAGCGCTACGGCTCGTTCACGGCCGTGCGCGACGTGAGCTTTCACGTCGAGCGCGGAGAGATCTTCGGCTACCTCGGCGCGAACGGCGCCGGCAAGTCGACCACCATCCGCATCCTCTGCGGCCTCCTCGCCCCGTCGGACGGCGCCGCGATGGTCGCCGGCCACGACGTCGCCGCGGACCCCGAAGGCGTGCGCCGC
>CAZYWR010001121.1:0-5245 GCA_964651185.1 uncultured Polyangiales bacterium | reverse complement strand
TGAAGACGGCGGCATCGCCGTTCCCTCCGACGCGAGCGTGGCGGGGTTCTCCGCGCGCGATGCGCTCGCGCTGCTGGCCGAACACGCGACCGCGCAGGGGCGCTGGGATGACGGCGCCGCGACCTCGCTTTCACTCTCGTTTTCAGCCGCGAGCGACGACGCATGCGCCGTGCTGGACGCGACCGGGGTGCTCACGAACAACCCGGTGGGCACCTTGCGCGCCTACGGCACGTTGACCGCGAACAGTCAGGACGGGCACGTGGCGGCGCATTGGCCGGCGGTGATCAGCGCCCGACCGGACGCGAGCGGCGCGCTCGAGGCGATCGAGATCGCGCTCGATCCAAACGTGCAGCTCCCGATGGGCTCGCTCGCGGACCAGTACGGCATCGAGGGCTTCGATACGTCCGGCTACGACTTCTTTGGCGTGGCCGTGCAGCTGAGCTTGGCGCAGTCGGGCGCGTGGGGCGGAACGGTGATGATCACGGGCTACGTGCGCCCGAACTGCTCGACCACACCGACGGTGGACCCCAACGGGGGCATTTCCTCGCCAGGCTGCCCTGGCTCCACGCCGCACGCGCTCGCTACGCTCTCGCTTGCACCGTGACGGACGCGCGGATCAGGTCGCGCTGACGCCGCCGTCGATGGCGAGGATCTGGCCGGTGATGTGCTTGCTGGCGCGCGAGGCGAACAGCACGGCTGCGCCTTTGAGGTCGTCGTCGTCGCCGATGCGCTGGAGCGGCGCGCGCTGCGCGAGCTGGTCGACGCCGACCTGCTCCAACGTGCCCTTGGTCATCTTCGAGGGGAACATGCCGGGCGCGAGCGCGTTCACCGTGATCCCGTACTTGCCCCACTCGCCCGCGAGCGCGCGCGTGAAGTTCACGAGCGCGCCCTTGCTCGTGTTGTACGCGATCGTCTGCATCGTGCCGGGCGGGTTGCCTTTCAAGCCGGCGATCGATGCGACGTTCAGGATGCGACCGTGGCGACGCGGGATCATGCTGCGCTTGGCCACGGCCTGCGAGAGCAGGAAGATGCTGCGCACGTTCAGGTTCATCACTTTGTCCCAGGCCTCGAGCGGATGCTCTTCGGCCGGGCTGCCCCAGGTCGCGCCTGCGTTGTTGACCAGAATGTCGATCTGACCGAGCCGGGCACACGCCTCGCCGGCCACCGCCTCCACCTGCTCGGGCTTGCTCAGGTCGGCGGCGATCGCCGAGACGTCATGCCCGCGCGCCTTGAGCTGCGCGCTCGCCTCGTCGAGGTCGCCTTGCTTGCGCGAGACGATCACGAGCTTCGCCCCGAAGTCGCCGAGCGCTTCGGCGATTTGCAGGCCGAGCCCGCGCGAACCGCCCGTGACGAGGGCGGTCTGGCCGGTAAGATCGAACAAATCTTTGCTGTGCATCGCACTTTCTCCGAAAACCGAAGGGGAATGGCAGGACTCCGGGCTCGGCGCAACCGCCTCCGGGAGTTTTGGCCGCGGGCGGCCGCGCGCCGCGACTTCTTGGAGTAGATTGCGCGGCCGTGACTTCCCAACTCCCTTATCGCAAGGCTGTCGAACCGGAAATCCAGCACGCCATGCAGGCGCTCGTGAACCCGGGACGCGGGTACGTCGGCTGCAACGAAGTGCTCGAGCTCTTGATCGCGGAGCCCGCGCGAACCCCCACTCCGAAGCTGCGTGAGCTCGCCTCACTGCCGCTCGGAGCGCTCGGGCAGCGGCTGATGGCGCTGCGCTACTTCCTCGCGAACGGGGCCACGTGGCTGCGCTTCTTCGGCTGGGAGCCCGCGCTCGCGCGGGTCGCGCCGGAAGCGCCGGATCAGGTGCGGGCGTTCGCTGCGCGCGTCGAAACCATCCGCGCGACGCTGCCCGGTGAAGGCGCGCTTGCGCGCGAGCTCGGCGGCCAGAGCTTGTACGCGCTCGCAGCCGAGCTCGAGCGCGACGACGGATGGAGCGACGGCGCCATCCGGCTGCTCGCCGCGCTGGACGCGCATCCGAAGCTGGGCGCCGCCTTGCGGGCGAGGCTGCGCGAAGAAGCGCCCGTGCTTCATCGTGAGGCGCCGCGCGCTGCCGACCTGATCTACCTGGCGACCACGGACCTCGCGCGCCTGCCCGCCACCACCGTCGGCCAGGCCGCACTGCGCTACGTGATCGTGGCCGACAAAGGCGAGATGGGCGTGCGCGCGGTGCGCGAGGCGGCGCAGCTCGGCGCGATCCCGGTCGTGTTGCACAGCGCCCAGGACGACGCCCACGCGCTCCAGGTGCGCTTGGCGCAAAAGCACGGGGGCTTCGCGATCCCGCTCAGCGGCAGCTTCCGCGAGAGCTACGCGAACCCCGTGCAGATGGGGCGGCGTATCCACGAGGTGTTCTCGGCGCGCTTCGGTGACGAAGCCGAAGCGGAGCTCGCCCGCGCCGCGCTCTACCCCGGCTACGGGCCGCTCGCGGAGAGCACCGCGGCGATCGAGCACTTCCGGCGCAACGGCATCGTGTTCGTCGGGCCGATGCAGGATGTGGTCGAGCGGGCGGGCGACAAGCGCAAGTTCCGGCTGCTCGCGCAGTCGATCGACCCGCAGGCGGTGGTGCCGGGCATCGTGATCGACGATGACGATCCCGGCGCCATTCTGGCCGCGATCCGCGCCGGCTACAGCGAAGGGCGGTTCGCGTTTCCGGGCCGCCTCAAGGCCGCGAACGGCGGCGGCGGACGCGGGCAGGTGGTCGTGCCCTCCGAAGCTGGGCTCGAGGCCGCCGTGCAAAAGGTGCTCGGGGAGATCGCCGCCAACGGCTGGGATCAGGGCGTGATGTTCGAGCAGAACATCCCCGAGACCGTACACCTCGAAGTGCAGGTGCTGCGCGATCGCTACGGCAACACGCGCCACTTCGGGATGCGCGACTGCACCGAGCAGCGCGCGAGCCAGAAGATCCAGGAAGAGGCGCCGCCGGCCTTGCTGCGCGCCTACCCGGGCCTGACCGAACGCATCTGCGCCATCGCCGTGCGCATCGCCGACGAGGTCGGTTACGTGGGCGCCTGCACGGTCGAGCTGATGTTCAAAGACGGCCACTTCTACTTGCTGGAGATGAACACGCGCATCCAGGTCGAGCATCCCGTTACGGAGGCCGCGCACCGCATCCGCAGCGCGCGCGGGCTCGCGCCGCTCGACTTGGTGGCGCTGCAGCTCGCGATCGTCAACGGCGCGCCGCTCGAGTTCGCGCAGGAGGACGTAGTCTGCACGCACGTCGCACGCGAGTTCCGCATCAACGCGGAGTCGTGGCGGGCCGACCTCAAAGATTCGCGCGACGGCAAGCTCGGCCTGTTCTTGCCCAACGCCGGCGTGTTCGAGCGCATCGAAGTGCCGCGCCCGGAGGAGGTGAGCGCCGCGCTGGAGGCAGATGGCGTCGCTGGCATCCGCGAGCTCGGCGTGCGCTTCGACTGTGGCTTCGAGGCGAAGGACAAGCTCGTCAACAAGGATCCCACGTTCGGCAAGCTGATCGTGTCCGTGGCCTGCGACGAGGCGCACGAAGCCGAGCGCTACGAGCTCTTGCGGCTGGCCTCGATCGCCGTGCTCCGGCGCATGCGCATCGAAGGGCAGGCGGTCCGGCCCAACGGCAGCGTGATCCGCGGCATGCGCTTCGAGACCAACCTGGCGGATCACGTGCGGGTGCTCGAGTCGGAATGTATGCGCGCCCACACGCGCGGTCCGGTGCCGGGGCGACACGTGAACTGGGTGGTCGAACGGCTGCGCCGCGGCTGAGCGCAGCGAACATAGAGCGCGCGTTCGCCGCGGCCGAGGCTGTGCGCGCGTGTTCCGATCGCAGTCGCGACTCTCGGGAAAATTGCCCGACCCGCGACTTGCGGGGGGAGAGCCGCACAAACTTGGAGCCCAACCCGCGTTCGTCTGCTTTGATCGACAGGGATGGTGCGCGTCCGCTGGCGCGGAGCCCTGCTGTGGGGCGCGGTTGGACTCGGGTCGCTCGGGCCGGGGTCGGCCTTCGCGTTTTGCCGGACCACGACCGCCAAACAGACGCAGACGAGCTGCCCGGAGCCCTGCGTCACGACCGGCACCCCCCTCGCGTGGGAGTCGCCTGATCTGCACTACTCGCTGAGCCAGCGCGGCTTTCCCGGGCTGACCGAGGCGCAGGTGCGCGCCATCTTCGCGGAGTCGTTCGGCGCGTGGGAGGCGGTGCGCTGCGATGGGGAGCCCGTGGGCTTCGAGATCCATCAGAATGAGCAGACCACCGACGCTGGGGTGGGCCCCGAGAGCAGGTTCCCCGAGTGGAACGTCAACACGATGGTCCTGGTATCGACGCAAGAGGAGTGGGCCGACAACGACCTCCCCTCGCTCGCGTTTGCCGTCACCGGCGTATGGTTTACGCCGAGCACCGGCCACATCGTGGGCGCAGACACGCAGTTCAACGGTGGGATGAGCAGGTTCGGCATCTGCCCCGATGAAGGCTGCCCCGCCGATGGCAGGACGGTGGATCTGCGCAACGTCGCCACGCACGAGGCGGGACACTTTCTCGGGCTCGCGCACAGCGAGGATCCCAACGCGACCATGTGGTGCGGGGCCGATCCGACGGACGTAAGCAAGCGCGATCTCGCGGACGACGACATCGAGGGCTTGTGCGCCGCGTATCCGCCGGGCGCCGCGCTCTTGGCGGGGCCCCCCACGGTGCGATCTGCGGGCTGCGCGCTGGGAAGCACGAGAGCCAGCTCGGGTTGGCCACTCTGGCTCGCGCTCGGGCTCGGCCTGAGGCGGCGCACGCGCAGCCGTGCACGTTGAACGCGCGGCGAATCCGGGCTCGACGAGCCGCGTACGCTACGCTCGCGTGCGCGAGAGCTCGCGCCGCGCTCGGCGGATGGTTCGTGCCAGCATGTGCGGGCTACCGCGCGAAGAGGAGCATGCAGCGAAAGTCGAGGGTGCTGTTCGGCCTGATCGCTGGGCAGATTTGTCTGCACGCGAGCATGGCGGGCGTGCGCATGGCCGCGCCGCTGTCCGTGCTGGACGCCGGCGGCGCAGAGGCGGCGGTCGGTCCGTTGCTCGGGCTGTTTGCGCTCGCTCCGATCGCGCTCGCGTTGCCGGCGGGGCGGCTGGCGGATCGGCGCGGCTATCACGTGCCGGTGCGGCGAGCGGTCGCGCTCACGGTGCTCGGCGGTCTCGCCGCGGCGCTCTCCACGCTCGTCGGTGCAGGCGGGCCGACGGGGGTCGCCATGCCGCGCTACTCGTGTCTGTGCCTCGCAGCCGTGCTCTCGGGCGCGGG
>CAZYWR010001120.1:0-2357 GCA_964651185.1 uncultured Polyangiales bacterium | reverse complement strand
CCGGCAGCGATCCGAGGAGTGCAATGCCCGCTATGGCGCGAGCCAAGCCAAGGTGAACTCTAAACATGACGCATTATCTACGCAGCCCGACGAGTCCGTCCAGCAGCGACTCCGCGGTCGTTTGTGTACCTTTGTGTAGATAGCATTTTCATAAGATTCTGCTATTTAAGAATTTGCCGAAACGTCTGCGGATTGTCCGAAATGCGCCGCGGCAGCGCGCGGGTTTGCGAGGTCGTCTACACCTACATCGCCGGTAAGGCCATGGCCGCGGTTTGCGCAAGCTCACGCGCGTGCGCCGCGGATTGTACACTGTCGACGCCGGCGAAAGGCGGCTGCCACGGCGGGCGGATGCGCATCGCCCAGCGCGGGTTGTACTCGTAGGGCGCGTTCTCGTGGGCGCTGCTCCAGGCGGTGTCCTTGCGGCCAGGCCGATAGTCCACATGGATGAAGTTCTGCGGCCCGTAGTAGCCGACGCCCACGTCAGCGAAGTACTTCCAGACGAAGTCGCGTACTTTGGTCAGCTTGACTCCACGCACGCGCAGATCGATCGCGCGCCCGGCGAAGTGCTTCGACTCCTTCACGCCGTAAGGTGCGGTGCGGAAGCCCGAGATGACTTCGATGACCCGCCCGGGATACTCACGCGCGATCGCGGCCACTACGCGCAGGACGCCCGGTTCGATCACGTGCGCGCGGCCCGAGCGGCGGCACTTGAAGAACATCTCCACCGCCTCTTCGCTCTCCGCGCTCACCTTCCCGTCGCGCGACACCGTAAGCAGAAGGGCCTCGTGCGTGTTCGCGTTGAACAGCGAGATCTCGGTCCCGCCCTCGGAGCCGGGCGCGGCCTCGCCGCCTTCTGCGAGGGCGGACGCGGTCGCTGGAGCGAGCTGCAGCCGCGCGCCCGCGGCAGGGCCATCCGCCGGCAGCTCAGGGGCGAGCCCCAACACGTACGGGGCGAGATCGGACCAGGATGCGTAGGTCGATTCGTCCACAGCGGCGCTGCTCGACGCTTCCGGGGCGCGTGTGTGCACGCTGCCCGCGAGGCGCGGCGAGGCGCAGGAGGGGAAGGCGAACAAGCTCAAGAGACAGATCGCTTTCACTCGTGCAGGGACCATGGCGCAGAGAAGAACAAGTGCCGTGCCAAGCTCGCCGCCCGACAATCGCTGCGCTTTCTCAGGCGGCAGCGCTCGAAAGCCGGAATCGGGTCTCCGGTTTTCGAATGCCTGTGCCCGCGGGGGTCGCCTCCGAGCACGTTCACGGCCCCAGCGCGCTCAAGGTGTCGCTCGCGCCCGGCGAACATGGAGTGTCGCCGCTTACCGTCGCTTCACTTTGCGCTCAAGCTCGTGCCCGACTGGGTCGAGATCCCGCAAGATCTAGCGCATGGCGATCCAGGGCATTCCGGGAGCAGGCCATCAGGTGACGGCCGCGCGCGCTGCGTATGCGGTGGCGGCGGTGAACCGCCGTCCGGGTCGCAGCGCCGCGCCTGCGCTCGCCGCCGACGCGGACGCCACGTCCGTGCGCATTTCCTCGTCGGCCGAGCTGCTCGGCAAGCTGAGGCTTCTGCACGACGCCCAGCCGAAAGACTTCAAGCGTTTGATGGGCGAGCTGGCGACGGACGTGCAGGGCCAAGCCGAGGCCGCCACGGGCGAGCAAGCGCAACAGCTGACCCAGATCGGCGAGCGCTTCGCGGAGGCCGCGCGCGAAGGCAACCTGACGCCGCTCGTCCCTGCGATCGCGAGCGGGCGTACCCGCGCGCAGTACGCGCCCGCACAGGACGCCTTGGTCGCCCCCAGCGACGCCGCGCGCGAGCTCTTTGGCACCTTCGTCGACAAGGTGAACGCCGTGCTGGCGCCCGGAACGGGCAGCAAGGTCACCAAAGACGCGCGCTGAGCACCAGAGCACCCTCCGCAAGAGCGGTCGCGCTTGCGCGCGAGGCGCGCTCGTGCGTCCAATTTCCGGGATTCATGCGCGCGCGGGGGCGCGCGCGGGCGGGGGACACGTGAGCGCAGTCCAAGAGCACTCGGACCCGAGCGAAGGCGCGGGCGCCGGCGAAAAGCGCGAGCCCGAACACGCTGGCGGCCCTGCACGGAGCGCCGCCCGCGAGGCTGCGCTGCCGCCGCGCAACGGGATCTACACGATGACAGCCCAGGAGGGACTCAACGCCGCCGAGCTGGTGAATGCCGCGTTCGGGCGCAAGACCATCGGCCGCGTCACCCCTCGCCGCGTCGAAGTGATCGCACCTGACGGGCCGAGTACGTCCGGGGGAAAGCGCGCCCGGCAAGCGATTCGCCTGGTCGCGGCCGCGGGCCCGGGCGCGCCCGTGATGTTCGGGTTTCTCGATGTCGCGCGCCGGGTGGTCG
>CAZYWR010001119.1:0-2958 GCA_964651185.1 uncultured Polyangiales bacterium | reverse complement strand
GTGATCGGCGTGTTCTCGCAGCGCGGCGCCGCGATCAGCGGCAGCGACCTCGACGATCGCATCGTCATGCCGTTCAGCACGTTCGAGACCAGCCTCGGTGCAGAATCGGGCTTGTCGGCGATCGACATCCGCCCGCGCTCGCCCGAGCAGCAGTGGGCGGCCAAGCAAGAGATCCGGAGCATCGTGCGCCGGATCCGTAAGCTGCCCGAGAACGACCCCGACAACTTCCAAATCTACAGCCCCGACGAGGTCACGCGCGTCGCCGAGCAGATCGGCGGCATCCTGACCGGGCTGTTGGCCGGGATCGCCGCGGTTTCGCTGCTGGTCGGCGGGATCGGCATCATGAACATCCAGCTGGTCTCGGTGGCCGAGCGCACGCACGAGATCGGCATCCGCGCTGCGCTCGGGGCCTCGCCCGAGCAGATCTTGCGGCAATTCTTGGCCGAGGCGCTGGTGCTCGCGGGGATCGGCGTGAGCGCCGGCGTGGCCGTGGGGGTCGCCGTGTCGGAACTTGTCGGGCGGCAGATGGGCTGGGTGCACGCCACGCGCCCGGACGTGGTGATCTTCGCCGCCGCCTTCGGGATCGTCGTGGGCACGTTATTCGGCTACATCCCGGCCAAGCGCGCGGCCGATCTCGATCCCATCGAGGCGCTGCGGCGGGAGTGAGCGATGCGCGGAGCGTGGCGACGACGACTCGGAAACGCCTTGCGAGCTTGCGGACGGTCGAAAGAGGCGGGGCGGACGCAAAGCCGACGTAAACCGTGGTGCTTGCGGATCGCCGTGGCTGTCGCCGCCTGGGGCGTGTGCGGCCATGCGTTCGCGGAGGTGGTGGAGCTGGCGGCGCTCGAGCAGCGCGCCCTCGAGCGGCACGCGCTGGTGCGCGCGGGCGAAGCGCGCGAGCGCGCCGCCGAGGCGGACGTGCAGCAAGCCAAGGGCGCCTACATGCCGCGCATCGGGTTCGGGGTCGACAGCACACTGGCGCCCGGCAGGCAGATCGTGCGCGTGCCTGGGTATCATCAGGACGGGACGCCCATTCTGAGCGACGAGGGAAAGCAGGAGACTTTCATCGTGCAGGGCGTGAACGCGCTCGGGCAGGGCCCGAACCCAATCGTTCCGCAATGGCGTACGACTGCGAGTCTGAGCATCGGCGGCAATATCTACGATTTCGGGCGCACCGCAGCGGCAGTCGAAGCGAGCCGGGCGCGGCGCGCGTTCGCGTCTGCTGACCAACAGCGCACGCGCGCACAAATCGTCGGCGGCGTGCGTGCCGCCTATCTCAACTGGCTGAGCGCCCACGAGCTACATCGCCTCTCCACCACGGCGAGCGACGACGGCGCGCGGCGCAGTCAGCGCGTCAGCGCGCTCGTGCAAGAGGGCGCGCGTCCGCGTAGCGAATTGGCGCCCGTGGAGGCCGACCGCCTGCTCTCGGAGCTCGAGCTCGAGCGCGCCGCGGGCGATCTCGCGGGCGCCCGCCTGATGCTCGAAGACGCCGTGGGTGAACCGCTGTCGACGACGGCGGAGCCCGACCTGCGCGTGCTCGAGCTGCAGCCCGCTCCGCAGCCCGCGCAGAAGGACGCTTCGCTCCGCGCGATCGCCTACCAAGGCAGCGCGCTCATCGCCAACGCGCGCGCGCAGCGCCGGCAGCGTGCTCCGGTGTTCACGGGCACGATCGGCGCTGGCATCGGCTACCAGGTCGGCGGCACCAGCGTCGGACTCCCGAGCTACGCGGTCGGCTTATCGCTGATGATCCCGCTGTGGGACGGCGGCCAGGCGAGCGCGGCCGCGGATGCCATGGAGGCGCGCGCGGAGGACCTGAACATGCAGCTCGAAAACGCCGAGCGCAGGCGCCAGCTCGAGCGCGAGCACGCACGGCTCGACGCCGAGCACGCAAGCCGCCGCGAGCAGACGGCGCAGAAGCTGCTCGACGCCTGCAACGTGCGGGTCGCCGACGCGGACGCCGGCTACGAGCTGGGTGCGATTCCGTTCGAGCAGGTTCAGGCGGCGCGCGCGATGCAACGTCGCGCGCAGACCGAGCTCGTGCTGGCGAAGGTCGCCCGCGCCGAGGCCGTGCTGCGCGTCATGCCTTGAACACGCGAGGGCCGCGTCGACCGACGGCGAGCTC
Organism: uncultured Polyangiales bacterium; assembly: GCA_964651185.1. GTDB lineage: Bacteria > Myxococcota_A > Polyangia > Polyangiales > DASUME01 > DASUME01. The sequence goes on along the minus strand of CAZYWR010001119.1, from coordinate 836 downwards.
TCGGCTACGAGCCGACGCTCGGGTGGTGCAGCTCCCACTGCTCGCGCAGACGCCACAGGCCCGACAGGATCAAGTTGCGCACCGAGAGGAACTCGGTCGGCAGGCGATCGTAGAGCTCCACGAACAGCTCCTCGTGCAGCAAGAGCTCGCGCTTCCACAGCTCCGGATCGATCGCCATGAGCTGCTCGAACTGCTCGCCGGAAAAGGCTTCGAGCCCGCGCCAGTCGAGGTCCTCGTAGCGCGGTATCCAGCCGAGCGCGCTCTCGTGACCGAGCGCCTGGCCGTTGGCGCGCTGCACGATCCACTTGAGCACCCGCATGTTGTCGCCGAAGCCGGGCCACAGGAACTTCCCATCCGTGCCCTTGCGGAACCAGTTGACGCTGAAGATGCGCGGCGGGTCCGTGATCTCGCGCCCCATCTGCAACCAATGGTTGAAGTAGCTCGCCATGTGATAGCCGCAGAAGGGCAGCATCGCGAACGGGTCGCGCCGCACTTGACCGATGGTGCCAGCAGCCGCGGCTGTCATCTCCGAGCCCACCGTGGCCGCGAGATAAACGCCGTAGATCCAGTTGAAGGCCTGGTACACGAGCGGCACCACGGTGGCGCGCCGGCCGCCGAAGATGATCGCCTTGATGGGCACGCCCGCAGGGTCGTCGTACGCGGGATCGAGCGAGGGGCACTGCGTGAGCGGCGCCGTAAACCGCGAGTTGGGATGCGCGGCTTTGCGGCCGGTCTCTTTGCCGATCGCGGGGGTCCACTCCTGACCGGTCCAGTCGACGAGGCGCGCGGGCGGCTCCTTCGTCAGCCCTTCCCACCAGACGTCGCCGTCTTCCGTC
>CAZYWR010001118.1:0-1605 GCA_964651185.1 uncultured Polyangiales bacterium | reverse complement strand
AGGTCGTTCTTGGCGTTGCCGAGCAGCGCCTCGCTTCCCGGGGTAGGCGCCGGCAGCTCCGCAGGCGAGGGCTCTTCGGGCGGCCTGACGGGAGCCGTGGCCGCAGGCGGTGTGTTCGCCTGCGGGGTCGCTCGTGGCTCGACGTAGCGGCGCGCGAGCGCCGCACAGGCGCCGAGCACGACCAGCAAGGCGCCGGTGATCGCGACGCGAACCAGGCGGCGGTTGCGCAGCGCCGACCGTTCTTCGCGCAACAACGGGATGTCGATCGAAGGCAGCGGTCGGAGCGGACGCAGCGCGTCGCGCGGAGGCTGCTCCGAGGTCATCAGCCGGCAGGCTTACCAAGCGCGACGAGGTAAATCAATGACGCCACCGGCCGCCGTTTCACGCATCGAACATGCCCAGCGCCCAACGCAGGGTGTTGCGGTCGGTGTTCTGGCCCGTGTGGACGATCACCACACGTTTCCCGGCCAAGCTGGTGCGCAGCTTGCGCGCGGCAGCGTAGGCAGCGGCGGCCGCGCCCTCGGCGACGTTGTGCGTGGTTTCGAGCGCTTCGCGCACGCTGTCGCGCATCTCTTCCTCGCTCACCAGGACGACGTCGTCGAGCTGTCCCTGGAGCAGGGCGAACGGCAGCTCGTAAGCGAAGCGCGCGGCCAAGCCGCCCGCGAAGGTGTCGGCGGTCTCGGTGCTGACGAGCTTGCCCTGCGCGAGCGATTGGGCGAGCGCTGGCGCGCGCTCGGCCTGCACGCCGATGATGCGCACATGCGGCAAGAGCGCGCGCAGCGCGACCACGACCCCCGACGCGCAGCTGCCCGAGCCCATGGGCACGATGATCGCGTCGAGATCGGGCAACGTCTCAGCCACCTCGAGCGCCATCGTCCCCACGCCGGCGATAAGGAACGGCTCGTTTCCTGGATGCACGTGGCGCAAGTGTTCGCTCTGCGCGCGCGCTTCGGCCTCGAGCCGCGCGTCGTCGAAGTCGCGCCCCCACTCCACGATCTCGGCGCCGAGCGCCTGCATCAGCACGTTCTTCTCGGGGTTGTTGTGGCGCGGCACATAGATGAGACAGCGCGAGCCGAACAGGCGGGCGGCGTAGGCCAGGGACAGGCCGTGGTTGCCGCGGGTCGCCGCGATCACGCCGTGCTTCAGGTCGCGCTCGCCCATGTTCGCGAACAAGTTCAGCCCGCCGCGCACCTTGAAGGCGCCGATCGGCAGGTGATTTTCGTGCTTCACGTAGGCGTCGAAGCCGAGCCGGGCGCTGAGCAGCGGGTGGCGGTAGAGCGGGGTCGGGACCAGGTAACGGCGCAGCACGCCGTGTGCGTTCAAGATGTCCCGCATGCTCACGTTCATGAAGCCATCACGTTTCGCTCACGCGCGGAACTGCGCGCTTCGGCCTACTTGCTCGCGCGCGGAGCCGCACGCTTGAACCGTGCTCCCGTGCGCCAAGCGGTGCGCTCTCGCCACATTTCGCGCGCGCGCTTCGTCATGATAGCAGCGCGCTCCACACTTGACACTGCCGGAGCCTTCCGCTACTCGTTCGCACGTTTTTCGCTTCGTGCGCCGGGGGACGTGTGGTGGTGGTCGATTCTCGGCGCGATTCTAGGCACG
>CAZYWR010001117.1:0-5179 GCA_964651185.1 uncultured Polyangiales bacterium | reverse complement strand
CGAGCCAGGCCCTGCACGACCGAATGAAAGCTGCGCAGCCGGCGCAGCACCGCGCGCGGCAAACGCTGATGAAGCTCGCGCTCGATCAGCGGCATGCGGGCCGTGCCGCCGGTCAGGCAGGCGATCTCGACCTGTTCGTGGTCCACGCCGCCGCGCGCCAAGGTCTCGTCGAGCGCGTAGAAGATGCGCTCGAACGGCCGCACCGCAGCGCGCTCGAGCTCGCCGCGGGCGATGCTGCGTTCGAGCTCGGCACCAGGATACTGCAGGCAAAACTCGGTGCGCTCGCGATCGGACAGCGCGCGCTTCGCGCGCTCCACCGCGTCGTACAGCTCGAACCCGACGCCGTCCTCGACGATCACGGCGAACTTTTCGAGCTTCTCGTGTTCGCGTCGATCGACGAGCCCCGCTCGGATCTCGCCGAGGCGGGCAAGCACGCGATCAGCTCCTCCAAGCTGACGGAGCGGCTGCCGATCGAGGTCGACGTGAACGTTCGCGAGGGCAAGTGGCGTTTGATCGAGCGCATCAAGCGCCCGCGAAAGCCGTTGGCCACGAACGCGCGCTGGGCCGCGCTGCCGAACGCGCTCTCGCCTTCTTCCGAGAAGAACAGCGCGCTACGCAGCACGGTCGGGTCGCTCGCCTCTGGGTCGAGCAGCGCCGGCGCGAACAAACGGCGCGGCGCTGCCGCCGCGAGCAGTGAGTTGCTGGTGCCAAAATCGATCGCGAAGATGTTCGGTCGCTCCTGCACGGTCACCTCCTGGACGCCTCGTATGGCGCGTTCGCAGGGGCTTTACGAGCTAGGAAAATCGGCGGAAGGTCCGGCTGGATATTCGGATGTGCGCGAAACCGGTAGGCTTCGATGTGCCAGCAGGCGGACAGCGCGACTCCTAATTTCGCTCGCGCGCTTCGACCCGGCTCATTCGCAGAAGCCGGTGCAGGTCGCGGGACACTCGGCAGGACCTGGGCAGTCGTTCGGCGGAAAGCAGAGCGCACCGATGCGACATGCGCCCGAGGCGCAATCGCTCGCGGAAGCGCACAACGTTCGACACTGGCCGCAGCCGCAGATCTCGGCCGCGCTGCGCGTGATAGAACGGCAGTCACTGGCAAACCCCAAGCACGTCGGTGGACTGCACACGGCAGCACCCTGCGACACGAGCGTGCACTGCCAGCGCTGCTCGCGACACGAGCACACGTAGCCATTGCCCGGACCGCCCGTGTCGAGGCAGGGGCCGCACCACCCCGCGAGGACGCCCGCGCTGCAGGTCGCTCCTTCGTCGTCGCACGGACCCGAGGGCAGGTCTTGGTCGAGCGGCGCGAGCTCGCTTCCGGCTTGTGCGCGTCGCGGATGGCAACTCGGCGTACACGAAGGAAAGTTGGCCGGCGAGAGGTCGCTCCGATGCGGAAACGCGCGGTACCCCGCGTCGGGGTAATCGAGACAGCGGATGCCGCCGGCGTCATAAGGATGAAGGCTTGCACCGTCGCGCGAGGCCTGCCCCGCGTCTTCGTCAGCATCCGCGGACCCGCCGTCCAACACGCGAGACGAATGAGGGCGGCCGTCGTCGGAGCAGCCGGCGATCACGATGGCGAGCGAGAGCGTCCTGGCGGCTTGCATGCTGACTGCCACGAAATGTAGACGATTCAGCGTTCAGTCGTCCCCGACAAACGGCGGTTCGGTCACCCGACTCTGGAGGAACGCTGGTGCGCCGGAAGAGGCACTTTCCCCCGGAAAATCGGCGCTTGGCCCCAAGCCGTCCGAGGTCGTCAGCACGAGCTGTCCGCGCGATGTTGAAGGACAGCTCTAAGAGGGTCTAGAACAGCAACGTCTCGCCCTCGGCGGCCGGCGCTTCATCCGCCGATGGCGGGATGATCTCGAACTCGGGCGACGTCTCGACCTCGACCCAGAGCGCGACCGTGCCGCCCAACGCGCGGAAGCCGCGCGGCTCGAGCTTGTTGCGCGGCAAGGGCTCGATACGCGTCGCGCGCAAGACGATCGGCGTGGTGATGTAGACTTCGACGCCCTGCGTGAGCAGCTTGTGCTTGAGCCGTCCGGCCAGCTGGTTCGACAGCTCCGCGACCCAGTCGCGCAGCGCACCCTGCGTAGGGTTCGACGCGTTCAGCGGCTCCTCGGTCGCCGCGACCAGACACATGCCGGTGATGCCGCGACCGGTGAAACCGATGATGCCCGTCAACGTGCGATCGCCGCTCGAAGTCTCGGCAGATGCGGGCTCGAGGTGCACGCCGTAGGCCTCGAACAGGCTCAGACACGCCTCTTCTGCCAGGCTCTCCACCAGCTTCTGCGTCTCCAGCTCTTTCGCGCTGATCTCTTCCATGACGGATCTTCTCCAGCCTGAAAACCTTATCAGAGTCAGAACAACAGGACTTCTCCGGCGTTTTCTTGGTCGACCGGCTTGTCGCCGCCGATCTCGCAGTGCTGCGCGGGCGGAAGGTCCGCGATCACGTCTTCGATGCCGAGCTCCTTTGCCTGCTCGACCTGGAGCTCGTGAAGCGCCGGCTCGATCCGCAGCAGACCTTGCGCGACCACGTCCTGGAACTGCAAGTGGGATAGCGCCTCATGGGAAGACGAGATCAAGTAAGCCATCTCCTGGTCGCTCTGCTGCATCATGCGGCTGATGATGTCGCGCATAGCCGCGGTCTCTTGCTCGACGTCAGAGGTCGCCACCGTCAGATCCTTACTAAGCTCCTCCGAGGACGCGCGCAACGCCCGAGCGCTGTGCGCCACCTCTGGCAGGTCTTTGGACAGCCGCGTAGCCAGGCTGTCGATGAACTCGTTGGCCTGCGTGATCTGCTCGGCCAGGTGCTGCATCTCGCCGGCGATGGTGGAAAAGCAGTTGCCGTGCCCGCCGACGCGCGCCGCTTCGATGCGTGCGTTGAGCGCCAAGAGCCGCGCCGCGCTGGCCAGGTGCGCCGTGTCGCTCGCCGCCTTGGTGATGCGCTGCAGGTGCTGCTGCGCGCGCTCGGCAGCGGCCTCCTGGCTGGCGATGTCGCGCGACACCGAGTCGAAGAAGCGCCGCAGCACTTCGCCCTGACGCGCGACCGCCGCCGCCACGCCGCTTCCGTCTCCTCCGTCGAGGGTCGCCACCATCTCCTTGACCCGGCGCACGTGCGCGGTCGCTCCGTCGACCACGGAAGCGACGCTGCCGGCCGCCGCGATCACCTCGCGACTCGTGGTGGCGTTGACGTCGTTGATCCGCTGCATCAGGAGCGCGCGGAACTCCGCCAAGCCCCCGGCCAACCGACGCGCGAGGCGGCGCGGGATGCTCGGCTCCGCGACCTCGTCGTACTGGGTTCCGAGCGCGCCGCTGATCATGCTGCGAGCAGCTTCTTCACGGCCGCGACCAAGAGCTCCGCCTTGAACGGCTTGACGATCCAGCCTTTGGCGCCCGCCTTCTTGGCGCGCTCGATCAGCGACTGCTGTCCCTCGCTGGTGAGCATGATCACGGGCAGGTCTGCGTGCTTGCCGCCGGCCTTAACGCTCTCGAGCATCTCCAGGCCGTTCATGCGCGGCATATTCACGTCCAAGATCACCATGCCGATCAGCGGATCTCCGCCCACCTTCTCGATGCCGTCTGCGCCGTCGGTGGCCTCCACCACTTCGTAGCCAGCCTGCTTGAGGGCCAGGCCGACCTGCTGACGAACGGTGGGAGAATCATCTACGATCAGGACTTTCTTGGGCACAGGTCACTCTCCTTGGCGTCTGCTCGGGGCGTCGTGCTTCAGGGCTCGCGAACGTCGGTAGCCGGGATGCCGTGACGAGTCCCCTGCGACCCGTGTTTAACGTGCGAACTAGCTCGCGACTTGAGGGGGCCGAAGCCGCGAATTGCCCCGGCCCCATGCGTTGAGGCTCCTGCGCTCGCGGCCGGCGCACAAGCGGATCGCTCGCTGCGCACCGGCCCCGCGAACAAGTAAGACACGAGCGCCCGCGCGCGCGTGCAGGCGCGCCGCGCGACGGCGACCGCTCGTCTGCAGTCCGCGCAAGGCGAGTTGACCGAACAGACGAGCCCTCAGCGCACATAGCTGTTCTGACTCGGGCGCGGGATCGCGACGCGATAGACTCCGGCGCGCACGATGGGCAGGCGCTCGAGCGTGGTCACCTCGAGGGGCGGCGTCTCCGAGCCGCCCAGCATCAGCAAGCCGTCGCCCGCGAGCTGCTGCTGGACCCTGGTCAGGATCGCGATCTTCGTGGGCTGGTCGAAGTAGATGAGCACGTTGCGCAGGAGCACCAGATCGAAGCGCTCCAGGATCGGCCAGCGGCCCGCCAGATTGAGCTCCTCGAACCGTACGCGCCGGCGAAAGCTCGGCTTGAGCTCCCAATCGACGCCGTCGCGCACGAAGTACCTCGCGAGCTGCGCCGGGCTTAGTCCGCGGCTGACCTCGAGCTGGCTGAAGCGCCCCGCGCGCGCGCGCGCCAGCACGGCCTTGGAGATATCGGTCGCGTAGATGCTGACGTTCCAGCTAGCGAGCAAGGGAAAGTGCTCGTCGATCAGCATGGCGATGCTGTACGGCTCCTGACCGCTCGAGCAGGCAGCGCACCAGATGCGCAGCCGGCGCTGCGGAGCCCGCTGCTGCACGAGGTCCGGCAAGATCGTCTGCTTCAACGCCTCGAACGGGTACTGATCGCGGAAGAAGCTGGTCTCGTTCGTGGTCATCACCTCCACGATCTCGGCGAGCAGCTGCGCGCAGTGGCGGTCGACCGCGCGGCATAGGTCATTGACCGACACGAAGCCGTGCGCCTGCGCGACCGGCGCGAGCCGGGCCTCGACCAGATACTCCTTCCCAGGTTCCAAAACGATCGCGGCGCGCTCGTAGACGAGCTTGCGAATGCGCTCGAAGAGCTTCGGCTCTAGGGTCACCGGGTTCCTTCCGGCGCACGCACCGGCAATAAGCCGAGCCCGACGCGCTGCAGCAGGGCCGCCGCCATCTCCGAGAGCGGCACGACCGCCTCGGCGAGGCCCGCCTCTTCTACCGCCTTCGGCATGCCCCAGATCACACAGGTCGGGCCGCTCTGCGCGATCACGCGTCCGCCTGCCTCGCGGATCTCGCGCGCGCCGCGCAGCCCGTCGTGTCCCATGCCGGTGAGCACCGCGCAGAGCGCGGCTCCGCCGTATGCGCGCGCGACCGAGCGAAACAGCACGTCGGCGGCGGGGCGGCACGAATTCTCGGG
>CAZYWR010001116.1:0-7114 GCA_964651185.1 uncultured Polyangiales bacterium | reverse complement strand
GATTCAGGAGCCGGGGCAGCTGTCGGATTTGGTGGCCGCGAACCTGGACACGCCGGTCGACGAGAAGGCGAGCCTGCTCGAGACGCTCGACGTCAAGGAGCGCATCCGCAAGGTGCTCCGGCTCCTGACCCGTCAGCTCGAGATCCTCAAGATGCGCGAGCGTATCAACTCGCAGATCAAAGAGGAGATGGGTAAGAACCAGCGCGAGTACGTGCTGCGCCAACAGCTCAAGGCGATCAAAGAGGAGCTGGGCGAGGAGGACGGCGACCAGGGCGATCTCGACGTGCTCGACGATCGCATCGCCAAGGCCAACCTGCCGTCCGAGGCCGAGAGCGTCGCGCGCAAGCAGCTCAAGCGCCTGCGCACGATGCAGGTCGGCAGCGCCGAGTACACGGTGGTGCGCACGTACATCGACTGGATCCTCGACGTGCCGTGGCACACGCAGACCACGGACAAGATGGACATCGGCCAGGTGCGGCAGGTGCTCGACGAAGACCACTCGGGGCTCGAAAAGGTCAAAAAGCGCATCGTCGAGTACCTGGCGGTGCGCAAGCTGAAGCCCGACAAGAAGGGCCCGATCCTGTGCCTCATCGGTCCACCCGGCGTCGGCAAGACCTCGCTCGGCCGCTCGATCGCGCGCGCGTTGGGGCGCAAGTTCGTGCGCAACTCGCTCGGCGGCGTGCACGATGAAGCCGCCATCCGCGGCCACCGGCGCACTTACGTGGGTGCACTGCCCGGGCAGGTCATCCAAGGCATGAAGAAGGCGGGCACCGTGAACCCGGTGTTCATGCTCGACGAGATCGACAAGATCGGCCACGACTTCCGCGGCGATCCGGCGGCGGCGCTGCTCGAGGTGCTCGATCCGGAGCAAAACGACACGTTCTCGGATCACTACCTCGAGATCCCGTACGACCTCTCGCGCGTCATGTTCGTGGCGACCGCAAACGTCGCCGATACCATCCCCGCGCCGTTGCGCGACCGCATGGAGATCCTCGAGATCCCCGGCTACACGCGCAAAGAGAAGCTCGACATCGCGCGCGACCACCTGATCCCGAAGCAGCTCGAAGAGCACGGGCTCTCCAAGGAGCTCCTGACGATCTCCGACGCGGCGGTCGAGGCGGTCATCGACCACTACACGCGCGAAGCCGGCGTGCGCAACCTCGAGCGCCAAATCGCCAGCGTGATCCGCGGCGTCGCGGTCAAGGTGGCCGAAGGCAGCCAGGGGCCCTATCGCATCGAGAGCGGCGAGGCGGTGCGCGAGTACCTCGGCCCGCAGCGCTTCACGAGCGAAGTCGCGGAGCGCACGGCGGAGCCGGGCGTGGCCACGGGCTTGGCGTGGACGCCGGTCGGCGGCGAGATCTTGTTCATCGAAGCGACGCGCATGCACGGAACCGGCAAGCTGCAGCTCACCGGTCAGCTCGGCGACGTGATGAAGGAGTCGGCGCAGGCCGCGCTCAGCTACGTGCGCACGCGCGCCAAGGTGCTCAACATCGCGGAAGACTTCCTCGAGAAGAGCGATCTACACATCCACATCCCCGCGGGCGCCATGCCGAAGGACGGCCCCTCCGCGGGCGTCACCATGATGACGGCCATCGTGTCGCTCCTGACCGAGATCCCGGTGCGCAACGACGTCGCGATGACCGGAGAGATCACGCTACGCGGCCGCGTGCTGCCGGTCGGCGGCGTGAAGGAGAAGGTGCTGGCGGCGCATCGCGCAGGGATCACGCACGTGATCCTGCCGGAGCGCTGCATGGCGGACATCGAAGAGGTGCCGCAAGAGGTGCGCGACGAGCTCGAGTTCCATCCCGTGCAAAAGATGGAAGAGGTCTTGCGCATCGCGCTCACGGCGCCTGACAAGCTCAAACTCGGCGGCGGCGAAAAGGGCGGCGAGAAGAGCGAGAAGAAGAAGAGCAGCAAGGCTGCCTCTCCGGCGCAGCCGCCCGGCTGAGCGCGATCGAGCCTTGGCGGCGACACTGGGCAGCTGCTAGAGGAGGCCCATGACTGCGGCGCGGGCAGCCGTGCTCGGGGCGGGATCGTGGGGCACGGCGCTAGCCATGGTGCTCGCCGAAAACGGGTTTCGCGCGCGCCTATGGAGCCGCGACGCGACGCACGCGGCCGCGCTGAATCACGCGCGCGAGAACACACGCTATTTGCCGGGCATCCCGCTGCCCTCCAACCTCCAGGCGCTGCACGATCTCGACGAGGCGCTCGCGGGCGCCAGCATCGTGACGTTGGTCGTGCCTTCGCACGCGCTGCGCGGGCTGGCGCGCGACTTGCGCGAGCGCTTGCAGGAAGGCGTGCCGATCGTCGCGGCCATCAAGGGCATCGAGAACGAATCGCTCGAGCTTCCTTCGCAGATGCTCGAGCACACATTGCACCCGGCGCTGCATCCGCAGCTGACGTACCTGAGCGGCCCGAGCTTCGCGAAAGAGGTCGCGCTCGGCATGCCGGCGGGGGTGCTCGTCGCGGGCAAGGACGACGCCTACGCGCAGCGCGTGCAGCACGCCTTCGGCAATCAGCGCCTGCGCGTGTACCGGACCGATGACGTGATCGGCGTGGAGCTCGGCGGCGCGCTCAAGAACGTGATCGCGATCGCGGCAGGCATCAGCGATGGGCTCGGCTATGGCCACAACTCGCGCGCGGCGCTGATCACGCGCGGGCTCGCCGAGATCGGCCGGCTCGCCGTCAGACTCGGCGCACACCCGCTCACGGTGAGCGGGCTCTCGGGCATGGGCGATCTGGTGCTGACCTGCACGGGCGATCTCTCGCGCAATCGCCACGTCGGGCTCGAGCTCGGCCGCGGCAAGGGCCTGCCTCAGATCCTGAGCGAGATGACGATGGTCGCCGAAGGCGTGAAGACCACGAAAAGTGCGTACGAGCTGAGCCGGCGCGAGGGCGTGGAGATGCCGATCACCGAGGGCGTGTACCGCATCCTGTACGAGGGGCGCGACCCGCGCGAAGAGGTGGTCGGCCTCATGGCTCGATCGCCGCGTCCCGAGCGCGACTGGTAAGACGCACCCGAACCAAGCTACGCTCAGCCCGTGCTGAAGCGCCGCCCGGAGCTGCTGCTCTACACGGTGCTGCTGCCGCTCATCCTCGCGGCCGCGGCGGTGCTCAGCTACTACACGTGGGAGACCGCGAGCCGCTACGAGGAGCTCGGCGAAGTGTCGATCGCGCACATGTCCTTGCTGCTGGTCGAAGAGAAGGTCGACCGCATCGAGCAGCAGATCATCTCGCGCGACAACGCCGTCTTTCACCTGGTGGACGTGAGTGATCCAGAAGGCCTGCGCACGCGCTGGCTGCCCTTGGCCGAGCGCATCTCACCGAGCGTGCGCGCGGTGCTGATCCTGACCGAAGAGCTCGAGATCGTAGATTACGTGAGCCGCGCGGCGCAGCGCGACCAGCCCGCCTTTTTGCGGCTGTTTCGCAAGCACATCGCGCCCGAGCTGAACCTCGCCTCGCTCGAGCCGGAGCAGCTGCGCCACCTGCACACCACCGTGAACGGCACGAGCTACCTCATCTCGTACCGGCTCTCGTCGTACGACGGGCAAACGTTCGTGGTGGCCGCACATCACGACACGGGCTTCATCGTGCGGGAAGAGTTTCCACGGCTCGTGGGCAGCGAAGAGGGCGGCGCCTACGTCAACGTGGTCGACGAAGATTCGCACCGGATCTTCGGCGACAGCTTGGCGCAGGTGGCGGACTACCTGGTGGGCGTACGCTTCCCCACGACGCTCTACCGCTGGCGCCTGCAGGTCGCGCCGAAAGACGCGCCGCTGCTCAAGCAGCAGGCGCGCCGGCGCGAGCTCAACAAGGGCGTGCTGATCGGGCTCTCCGTCGCCGTGCTCCTGCTCGGCGTCGCCTTCCTTCTGTACGCGATCGTACAAGAGCGCCGGCTCAACGCGCTCAAAAGCGACTTCATCGCCAACGTGTCGCACGAGCTGAAGACGCCGCTATCCGCGGTGCGCATGTTCGGCGAGATGCTGCTGACGCAGCGCATCGCCAGCGACGAGAAGCGCCGCCAATACCTCGAGATCATCTGCCGCGAAGCGGAGCGTCTGAGCAGCCTGATCGAGAACGTGCTCGACTTTGCGGCGCTCGAACGCGGCAAGCAGACCTACGCGCCGGAGGAGGCCGATCTGGGCGAGATCGTCGGACGCGCGGTCGAGGCCGTGCGCCACCGCCTCGAAGGCACCGAGATCCACGTGCGCTTGCCAGAAGATTGCCCGCACGTGCGGGTCGACGCGCAGGCCGTGCTTCTCGCTACCCTGAACCTGCTCGACAACGCCCTGAAGTACGGCGAAGGCACGCCGATCGACGTGGCGATCGAGGAGCGGCGGCGCGAGATCTGCATTTCCGTGCGCGACCACGGACCGGGCATTCCGGTGCACGACATGCGGCGCGTGTTCGACCGCTTTTACCGCGTGCGCCGGCCCGGCCAGCAGCAGCGCGGCTCGGGTATCGGGCTGTCGTTGGTGAAGCATATCGCCGAGGCGCACGGCGGCCGCGCTTGGGTCGAGAATGCAGCGGACGGCGGCGCGATCGTGACGTTCTCGGTCGCACGTGACATGCGTGACGTGCGCGCGCGCAAGTCGCGCCCGGAGCCGGACCCAAGATTGAACGACGCCCGAGAGAGTGTATCGTCTTGAGCGCATGAGCACCCCGGCCAAGACGATCCTGCTGGTGGAGGACGATCCTACGCTCACGCTCGGGCTGTGCGACGCGCTCGAGTTCGAGGGCTTTCGGGTGCTCCATTCCGCGAAGGGCGCCGAAGCGATCGAGCACGCAAAGAAGAGCGCACCCGAGTGCATCATCCTCGATCTGATGCTGCCCGATCTGAATGGCTACCAGGTCTGTGAAGAGATCCGCCGCTTCGATCCGCGCACGCCGATCCTGATGTGGCCGGCGCGTAGCCAGGAGGCAGACAAGATCCGCGGACTCGACTCCGGCGCGGACGACTACGTGACCAAGCCGTTCTCGATCGGCGAGCTGGTGGCGCGCATCCGCGCCGTGCTGCGGCGGGCGACGCGCAGCGCGGCGGTCGATCTCCCGTTCACGATCGGCGACGCTACCATCGATCCGTCTGCACACACGCTCTCGCGCACCGGCGAGGAGCCGGTCGAGCAGCTCTCGTTCTACGAGGTGGAGCTCTTGAAGCTGCTCTACGAGCGCAAGGGGCAGCCCGTATCGCGCGAAGACATCCTGCGCCGGGTGTGGGGCATCGATGCCAACCCCACCAACCGCACGGTCGACAACTTCGTGGTCAAACTGCGTAAGAAGATCGAGGCAGAGCCGGCCCAACCCCGGCATATCCTCACGGTTTACGGCCTGGGTTACAAACTCGTGCCGTAAGGGACGAGGCGCGCAGCCAAGCCCGAAATCCGCGAGTCTTCCCACACTTCGCGCCGCCACCGCCGGGGCGGCTGCGTCCGCACACGACCTCAGCGCGCCGCGCTGGCCGCCCCGGAACCGGCGCGCCCGAAGCCAGCCGGCAAGTGGGAACGTTGACACGTCCGGTCGCCGCTTTTATGAGTGTTCGAGTTGGCGCCGATGCGACGGAGCGAAAGGCCGATGCAGCTTGGCGGAGCCGTCGCGCCGGCGGAGTGGCCGCCGAGCGGTCGGGACCATGCCGTCTCCTGATGGCTCGTGCGACCACCTGAGAGCGAGTCGCGGGTCGTCGCGCCAGCGGGACGGGTCGAGCATTGGGCGCAGAGAGAAAGCACAGCGCGGGATGGTACGCGGGAGCGCTGGTCTTCTGGCTGCTCTGCGCGTGGCTCATCACCGTCGGCTTGAGCTCGATCATCCCGCAGATCTTTTGGCCGGCCGGCGACGTGCGCGCCGAGGCGGGCTCGTGCGCGCCGAACCTACGGCAGCTGCGGCGCGAGCTCGCCGAGCACATGAGCGACGCGTTCGCGCGCGCGCCTGGCTACGCGGCAGAGCGCGCCTGGTTCGAGCGCTGGGACGGCGAGCTGGCGCGCGCAAGACCTGCCTGCCAGCCCTCGGAGCGCGAGGCATTCAGCGAGCTCAACCGCTTGCGCTACGGGATGCAGACGCTGCTCGAGCGTTTCGAGCGCGAGCAGGCGCCGCGCATGCAGCGGCTCGACGAGCTCCTCGGCGCCGCCCAAGAGGCGCGCGCCCGACCGCCGGCAGGCGAGAACGAACAGCCATGAGGCGAATCCCATGATGAATGATGAAACGGTCGATGTGCACGGCGCGCGCGATCAGAGCGCCGAGCGCGAACCGGCGCCGACCTTCGACACCCTCCCCCTCTCCCCCGCGGTGCGGCGGGCGATCGACGAGCTCGGCTTCGTCCACCCGACTCCGGTTCAGCGCGCGACGTTCGAGCCCGCCTCGCTCGGTGAGGATCTGATCGTCCAATCGCGCACCGGCACCGGCAAGACCTTGGCCTTCGGGCTACCGCTGGTGGATCGGCTCGTGTACGAGGGCCACGGTCTGCAAGCGTTAGTGCTCGCGCCGACGCGCGAGCTCGCGCTGCAGAGTCAGCGCGTGATCGATCAAGTCGGCAAGCACAAAGCGTTGCGCACCGTAGCCGTCTACGGCGGCGCGCCCATGGAGCGCCAGGTCAGCGCGCTGAAAGAGGGCGCCGAGATCGTCTCGGGCACGCCCGGCCGCGTGCTCGACCACATCCGGCGCGGGACCCTCGATCCTTCGGGCATCCGCGTGCTGGTGCTCGACGAAGCGGACGAGATGTTCTCGATGGGCTTTGCCAAGGAGCTCAACGCGATCATCGACGCGCTGCCGACCAACCGGCAGTTCCTCTGCTTCTCCGCCACCATCGATGACAACGTGCAGCGCATGGCCGAGCGGCGCATGAGCGCCCCGCAGTTCATCGCGCTCTCGAGCGATCAGGTCGGCGCCGCGGAGATCAGCCACTACTTCTACATGGTGCTCGGCGACAAGCTGAGCGCCCTGATCCGGGTGCTGGAGGTCGAGGACCCGGAGAGCGCCATCATCTTCTGCAACACCAAGAACGAGACCGAGACGGTCGCCCGGCACCTGTCGGCCGCCGGCTTCAACGCGGACTGGCTGAACGGCGATCTGCCCCAGCGCGAGCGCGAGCAGATCATGAAGCGCACGCGCGAGGGGCAGCTCC
>CAZYWR010001115.1:0-1543 GCA_964651185.1 uncultured Polyangiales bacterium | reverse complement strand
GGCGCGGCGCAGACGGCGCCGGCCCAATCCGCGCAGCACGGCGGGCAGCTGCTCGGCGGCGCTCGCGAACACGCGCGCGTCGAAGCGGGCGGGCACGAGCTGCGCCGCCGACGTCGCGAGCGCCGCATCGAGCAGCGCGAGCGCCTCCGAAGAAGAGAGCGGCTGGATGCCCGCGCGCGCCATGCGCTCGACGTCGCGCCGCTCGAGGTGGCTCGTGAGCGCGCTCTGCTCCGCCCAGTATCCCCAGCATAGCGAACTGCCGCGCATTCCGCGCGCGCGTCGGTGCTGCGCGAGCGCATCCAAGAACGCGTTGGCGGCCGCGTAGTTGCTTTGACCGGCGGCGCCCAGCACGCCGGACAGAGACGAGAACAAGATGAACGCTTGGTGGCCTTGGACGAGCTCGTGCAGGTACCACGCACCGAGGAGCTTCGAGGCGAACACGCGATCGATGCGCTCGGGGCTTTGCGCCGAGAGCACGCCGTCGTCGAGCACGCCCGCCATGTGGATCACGGCGCAGAGCGGGTGCTCCGGCGAGATCGACGCCAGCAGCGCCGCGACCTCGGCGCGTTGCGATACGTCGCACGCGGCCACGGTCACCACGGCGCCCTGCGCCTCGAGTCGCGCCTGCAACGCGCTTGCGCTACCGTTCCGCGAGCAGAGCAGCAGATTGCGTACGCCGTGGTGCGCGACCAAGTGTTCGGCGACGAGCGCGCCGAGCGTGCCGGTGCCGCCGGTGATCAAGACCGTGCCCTCGTCGCACCCGGACCAGGGCTCGCCGCGCCCCAGCTCATGCTCGGTGTGCGCCGAGCGATCGTGCTCCAGGCGCGCCAGCCGCGGCACCCGCAACCGCCCCGCCCGGATCGCGAGCTGGGGTTCGCGCGACGCCCAGGCCGCCTTCCAAAGCGCGAGCGGCAGCTCGGCGCTCGAATCATCGAGATCCAGCAGAGTAAGATGTGCGTCCGGGTGTTCCGATTGCGCGCTGCGCAGCAAGCCCCAGAGCGGAGCATGCGTCAGATCGCTGACCGCGTCGTCCGCGCTCGCCGCCACCGCGCCGCGCGTGACGATGGCGAGGCGGACCGACGCCAGGCGTTCATCGAAGAGCCACGTCTGCAGGAGCGCGAGCGCGCGATGGGTCCGCTCGTGCACGCTCGCGAGCGGATCTTTCATCGACAGACAAGGCCAGACCACGACTTCGGGCGCCTCGCCACCGGCCTCGAGCGCCGCGGTGAGCGCGGGCAAATCGGCGTACCTCGCCGACGGCTCAGGCAGAGAAAGCGCGCCGTCGACCTCGTCGCCCTCTAGGAGCGCCCAGCGCACCTCGCGCGGCTCGGCGGTGATGGCCGGCCAATCGACGTGGAACAACGCGTCCTCGAGTCCCGCCTCGGTATTCGCCTCCGCGCCGGCGAGCGGTGCGGTGCGCAGCTCGTCGATCTGGCACACGGGCGCGCCGGTCGGGTCTGCGAGCAGCAACGAGAACGCATCGCGCGAGGCGCGTGGAGTCAGGCGCAGGCGCAGCGCCGCCGCGCCCGTCGCGAGCAGGCGC
>CAZYWR010001114.1:0-5347 GCA_964651185.1 uncultured Polyangiales bacterium | reverse complement strand
GGCCGCGCTGCCCTGCCCGCGGAACACCAGCACCACCGCGCCCGCGCGCGCGAGGTAGACGCTGGCCACCCCGGCCGCGAGCTCCACCCAAACGCGCTGCCCGGCGCGCATCTCCTCGAGCTCCTCCTCGGGCGCTTCACTCGGCGCCACTTCATCGCCGCGCGTCAGACTCACGATCGCGGGCACGAGCGCATCCGCCTGCGGCTCGCCCAGCTCGCCCCCGGGCCCGAGCGGCACGCGCAGCACGCGCTCGCCGCCCGGCTCCCAGGCGATGAGATGCAGCACGGCAGTGCCGTCGGCGGCGCTGGTGAGCCGAGGTGCGTGCAGGTAGCGATCGGAACGCTGCTCGAGGCGAGCCATATCGCCATGTTGCCGCCGTGGCAGGGATTGTCCAGTTCGGCATGCTCCAACCTGACGACTTCGAACGCGTGTGCGCGGCAGTCCCGCGTGCGCGGGGGTCTCGGTACGCTTCGAGGTGTGGAGGGGCGATCGGCGGTGCCACGGGCGTGGTACACACCGGCCATGGGTCGAGACCTCGAACTCGAATGCCGCTGCGGGAAGGTACACGGGTGGGTGCGCGACGTGTCGCCGCGCAGCGTGAACCGCGCGATCTGTTACTGCGACGACTGTCAGTCGTTCTTGCACTATCTCGTCCGCGCCGATCTGCTCGACGCGCGCGGGGGCAGTGACATCACCCAGGTCGCGACCAGGAAGGTCGAGTTCGATCGTGGCACGGAGCACATCGCGATGCTTCGCCTCTCGCCGCGGGGCGTTCTTCGTACTTATGCGCGCTGTTGCAACACGCCGCTCGGCAACACTGGGCCGCGCTTTCCTTTCGCCGTGGGCTTCGTCTACGAGGCGCTACGAGACGCGCGCAATGCCGAGCGGCGCGACGAGCTGCTCGGGCCCGTGCAGGGAAGCGTGTTCGCCGAATACGCGCTGGGCGGCCGGCCGCCGGGGGTCAAGAAGTTCGATCCCGCGTTCTTCGCGCGGGCGATGGTTCGCTTTCTTACCTGGCGGCTGCGCCATCGGGCGCGCCCGCATCCATACTTCGAGCCCGACGCTCGCACTCCGAAGTACCCGGTCACGATCATCACGCGCGGGGAGCGGGAAGCGCTGCGTGCCAAGTGCGGGCCGCATCCGCAAGCCCAACCGCGCGTTGTCTGAAGGAAGCGGCGCGCGGCGCAGGCGCATTCTGCGCGCGCGCCGACGGCGCGCTCGGCTGCTTTCTACCCCTACGTCAAGCCGGCTCGGGCGCGTCGTCCTCGCGCGCGGCCCAAATTAGATCTTCCGGCGAGCACGTGCGTTGATCGCCGCATGCCCTCCAGGATCTTGCTCTGCTCCTCCCTATCGCTCGCGCTCGCCGGCTGCCTGGGTGCCACCGCGGTGCGCGGCGATCGGCGCCTTCCGGTCCGTCAGGTCGTGCTCTACCGCAGCGGCGTGGGCTACTTCGAGCGCGCGGGCACGTTCCGCGGCGAATCGATCGCCTTCCAGGTGAAGCAGAGTGAGGTGGGCGACTTTCTCGCCTCTCTGACCGCCGTCGAGCGCGGCTCCGACGGCGTGCGCAGCGTGTCGTTCGAGGTGCCTGAAGCCCCGAAGCCCGTGCGCGCGCCGGAACAAGTGTCGCCCGCTCCGAACCCAGAACCGCCCGCAGCGCCGGACCCGCGCGTGGAAGTGAAGCTCGCGTTCGGCGGTGCCGGTGCACACGAGCTCGAGCTGGCGTACGTCGTCGGATCGCCCGTTTGGCGGCCGAGCTACCGCGTGGTGTTCGACGGCAGCGATCGCGCGCTCCTGCAAGCCTGGGCCGTCGTGCAGAACACGTCGGGCGAAGATTGGCGCGACGTGAAGCTCTCGCTCACCACCGGCGCGCCGATCTCGTTTCGCTCCGATCTCGGCACGCCGATCACGCCCGAACGGCCCCTGGTCAGCGATCGCAGCGAAGTGGTCGAGGCGGTTCCGCTCGGCGACACCGTCGTCGCGCAGCGCGCCGCGAACGCGCCCTTGCCCGCGCCCGCCGAGCCTGCGCCGGCAGGCGCCGCAGCGGACGAACAAGCGCGCGCGCAGCGCGCCGCGGCCAAGCCGCAGGCATCCGCGAAGCTGCGCGAGAGCGCGGCCCCTGCCGCGGCGCTCGCGATGGAGGCGGAGGCGCTCGAGCAGAGCGTGCACGCGCAAGCCAACGCGACCGTGCTGACCGAGAGCGTGACGCGTTACGATCTGGCCGAGCGCGTGACGATCCCCGACGGCGGCTCCACGATGGTCGCGCTCGTCTCGACCCGGGTGCCGGGCGAGCAGGCGCACCTGTTCGCGCCCGAGCCCGGGGTCGCCCTCTCCCAGCGACATCCGTTCTCGGTCGCGCGACTCCAGAACGACACCGGCGCGGTGCTCGAGAGGGGCCCGATCTCCGTGCTGTCTCAGGGCGCGTTTCTCGGCCAGGGATTGCTCGATACGCTCCCGCGCGAGGGGCGAGCCTTCGTGCCGTTTGCGCTCGACAAGTCGATCGTGGTCGAGACCTCCGAGCGCTACGACGAGCAGCAAGGCCGGCTGGTGCGCGTCGTACACGGGCTCGTCACCGTCCAGCGCTTCTCCCAGCGCAAGACCCTCTATCGCCTTCGCAACGGAGGTTCAGAAGTAACAAAGGTGTACGTGCGCCATGCGCGCTGGGGCAACGCCGAGCTCGCGGCGCCGCCGGCGGGGACCGAGCTCGCGCCCGACAAGGCGCTCGTGCCTGTGTCGCTGCCCGCGCGCGGCGCCGGCGAGCTCGAGCTGGTCGAACGTACGCCGGTCACGCTCGACCTGACGATCATGGATCCGCGCGCGGCGGAAGCGATCTCGCTCTGGTTGTCGGGCGCAGCCGCGTCGGATCCGCAGAGCGCAGAGCTGAAGCGCGCGCTCGAGCTGCAAAAGCAGCTGAGCGAGCTCGTGCGCCGCATCGGCGCGAGCGAGAGCGAACACGCCGACGTCGACGGAGCGGCCGGCGAGACGCGCCGCAACCTGAAAGCGATCGAAAAGCTACCTAGCGCGCAAGATCTGCGCGGCCGACTTCTCCAGCGGCTCAAGCAGCTCGACGCGCGCAGCGCGGAGCTGACGCAAGCGTTGATCGAGGCACGCACGCAACACGCCGAGATCGAAGTGCGCCTGCAGGAAGCGCTCGAGCATGTCGATCTCATACCCGAGTAGTACGACGCGTGCCCGCGTTCTCACTTGGGAGCAGAACGCGTCGACAAAGCAGACACCTACTCCCCGGCGCGCCTCGCACTCGCGCGAGAGACTCAGTAAAGTGGCGCAACACAGGTGGTCGGGGAGCAGCTCCATCATGGGACTGGACACCAGATTGGCAGAGCTTCAGCGCCTCGAAGCAGCGGCGCAAAAACTACGCGCAGAGCTCGGCGTCGACGCGCCTACGCCTCCAGCGCTCTCGAAACGAGAGGCGTTGCTGGTCGAGGCCGAACGCGTCGCGCACCTCGGCAGCTGGACGTGGAATCTGGACACGAACGAGATCGTCTGGTCCGACGAGCTCTATCGGATCCTCGGCCTGTCCGTGCAATCGGTCGAGCCCAACTCGGAGCGCTACTTCGCGGCCATTCACCCGGAGGACCGGGAGCGCGTGCAAGAGTCCACGCGGCGTTCACTCCGCGCGGGCATCCCGGAAGTGATCGAATTCCGCCTCGTGCGCCCCGACGGCGAGGTGCGGCAGGTGCGCATGGACGCCGCCTTCGTGCGGGATGCCAGCGGCAGCACGAAGCACGTGGTCGGCACCGTGCTCGACGAGACCGACAAGCGGGAAGCGGCCGCGCTGCTCGCGCGCGCGCTCGCCGAGCTCAACGACGCGCACCGCATCGCCGGTCTCGGCAGCTGGCGCTGGGAGCTCGCGAACCGGCACAGCGAGTGGAGCGAAGGCATGTACCGCATCCTCGGTATCGCGGACAGGCCGGCCCCTTCGGAGGAGCTGTTCGTCGCGCACGTGCATCCGGCCGACCTGGGGCGGCTGCGCGAGACGGCCCGGCGCGCGATCGCGAGCGGCGTAGGCGAGCAGCTCGACTTACGCATCGCGCGCGACGACGGCGCCGTGCGGTACGTGATCGTACGCTCGCGCGCGATCTTGGACGAGACTGGGAAGTTCTGTGGCTTTCGCGGCGTGCTCCAGGACGTGACCGAGCGCCGGGCGCTCGAAGAGCGCGTGCGCCACTCGCAAAAGATGGAGGCAGTCGGCACCTTGGCCGGCGGCGTCGCGCACGACTTCAACAACTACCTGCTGATCGTCGGCGGCTATGTCGACCTGCTGGAAGCGCAAGGCGCTTTCCGAGGCGCCGCCCAAGCGTCGCTCGACGCCATCCGTCACGCCTGCAGCCGCTGCGCGCTGCTCACCCAACAGCTGCTCACGTTGAGCCGGCGTCGCCAGAGCCAGCCGCGTTGGGTAAGCCTCCGCGAGTTGATCGAGAACATGGCGCCGACCTTACACTCTCTGCTCGGCGCGACCGTCGCGCTGAAGCTGGAGATCGCGCAAGAGCTCGCGCCCATCATCGCCGATCCCTCGCAGCTCGATCAGGTGCTGATGAACCTGGTCATCAACGCGCGGGACGCCATGAGCGAAGGGGGCGTGCTCACGATCAGCCTGCAGAACGTGCGCGCGCAAGAGCGGATCGAGTGGGTCAAGCTGACGGTGCGAGACACCGGCTGCGGCATCTCGGAGGAGCTCCGGGAACGCATCTTCGAGCCCTTCTTCACGACCAAGCCCTTCGGCCGAGGCACCGGGCTCGGTCTGGCGATTGTGTACGGACTCGTGCAGGAGGCGGGCGGAACGATCGAGCTCGAGAGCGAGCCAGGCGTGGGCAGCGCCTTTCAGGTGTACTTCCGCCCCGCGAACGCAGACGGTCCGCAGGAACCGGAGCCCGTGATCACGGAAGCGCTTCAGGGGCACGGCGAGCGCGTGCTCGTGGTGGACGACGTCGAACAGGTGCGCGAGCTGGTGAGCGCGCAGCTCTCCCAAGCCGGCTACGAAGTGCTGAACGCGTCCGACGGGGAAGCCGCCCTCGCCTTGCTCACCGAGGAGCGCGTGGATGCGGTGCTGAGCGACGTGGTGATGCCGAAGATGGGCGGCCTGCGCCTGTTCGCGGAGCTCCGCGCGCGTTATCCCGGACTGCCCTGTCTGCTGATGACCGGGTACTCGCCAGAGACATTGCTGGATACGGATCCTCCGCTCGAGGCGCCCATGCTGCAGAAGCCGTTCTCCACACGCGAGCTGCTCAGCGCGCTCGCGCGCCTGCTGCGCTCTTGTGTACCTCGCGCGCCCTGATCACACTCGCTGGTCTCGCATGCAGTGTCTCGGTGCGCTTCGAGGTGTGGGGGG
>CAZYWR010001113.1:0-2034 GCA_964651185.1 uncultured Polyangiales bacterium | reverse complement strand
GCGCAGGTGCAGCGCGACGTCGAACGAGCCGATGTCGCATACGCGCAGGCTGAAGCGGTCATCGCGCTCCTCGGCGAACGGGAAAATCCGGGCGCCGAAGCCCCAATACGGGATCGTCGACATCGCGACCAGCCGCGAGGGACCCTCGTACAGAACCTCGCCGCGCCCGATCTCGGCTTCCGGCCGATCGTTGGTCCCGAGCCGCAGGCAAGGCGCGCCCTCGTTCATGATCCGCACGCGCGGGTGCGAGCGCAGCAAGAACTCGGGCATGCTGCGCGTCGCGACCGACAGCGCGTAGGCCGCCGGTCCCGTCGCGAGCGGACGCGTAAGCGCGGTGTGCGACAGCCAGTCTTTGACCGCGCCGTAGTGCTCGAGGCAGATCGCGTCTACGCCCAAGCCGGCGAAGGGAGTGAGCGCGCCCTCGACATCGAGCAGACGGAGCGCGCGGCTGCCGCCTTCGCTGCGCAGGCGCGCGAGGTCTGCCACCACCGCCTTGCGGCTCGAGGTCTGCTGGCTCCCTAGCACCCAGGAGAGCGCGTTGCCGGTGCCGAGCTTCAACAGCCCAAAGCGCGGCGGGTGCTGCCCGCGCGCGCGCGCCTTGTGCACGACCAACGTCACCATGTGCACGAACGTGCCGTCGCCGCCGCCCGTCAACACCGTGCGGTAACGACGCTCGACGATCGTGTGCGCGATCCGCTCGGCCTCCGCCAAATCGCGCGACACGAACAGATCGCCACTCTGCACGAGTTGATCGAGCACTTCGACGATGTCGGCCGTCACCTGACGCGCGCGCCCGTTGACGACGACGGCGATGCGATCGACCAGGGTCGCTTCGGCGGGCGGCGTGCGCTGCGTTTCGCGCTCAGGACCGTAGTCAGCCATGACCATGTTCGCGCGCCCAGGCGCGGGTAGCCGAGGTCGGACTCGAACCGACACATCCGTGAGGACAGCGGATTTTGAATCCGCCGCGTCTGCCATTCCGCCACTCGGCCAACGTGAGCGCGCAAACGTAGCCGCTCTCTCGGCCGGCGGCAATCCCTTGTGGTGGCTCGCTGATCTCGTCGGCGAGGGCGGGGTGCGCTCGGCGGGGAGGGGGCACGCGCAATCGCCTCAGCACATCATCGCGATCGGACGCGAACGTGTGCTGTCGCCACCGCGGCCTCCGTGGCAAACGCGGCGTTCGCTCGTCGCATGCACGCGCCGCAAGGCTTGCTTTCGTCCCGGACGCGCTCGCTCCAACGCTGCTCCAGACTCGCCCCACACCGCGAAGCGCACCGACCCCCGAAGGCGAGATCAGCGAGCCGATCAGGGGGCCGCTTGCTGAAGTGATTGGGCCGCGAGCTTCGAGAGGATGCTGCCGGACTTGGTGGAAGACTCGAGCTCCTCGATCAGCTCGCGACACTCAGGCCGGCCCTTCAGATGGTTGAGCAAGAGCGCGGTCGCCGACGTGAACGCCTGCTCGTAACCGAGCGCCTCGCGCACGCGCGTGGCGATGCGCTCGCGGCCGGTGGCCAGGTCGTTTTCGAGCGCGTCTCCGTAACGCGCGAGCTGCGCCTTGAGCTCATCGATCTGGCGGCGCAAGTCCTTGGCGGCCTCTTCGCGCTGAAACGCGCGCCCTTCATGGCGCTGCGCGATGCGTGCGAGCTCTTCCACTTGCGCGCGCGCGGCGCCCGACTCCTCGAACACGCGCCGCAGCGTCGCCACGTCGCGCACCTCTTTGGCCGCCTGATCGGCGCGGGCGGCGGCTTCTACGGCGCGCCGCTCTGACTGCTTCTGCGTGCTCAGCACACGCTCCGCCTCTTCGCGCTCGGTACCCGCTTCGCGCATCGTGCGCGACTCTTCGGCCGCGAGCTCTTCGACCTTACGCCCGATCTCCGCGCGCAGCGCGCGCCCGCGCCGCTCGATCGCCTCGAGCTTGCGCGAGTGGCTCGCGAGCTCGCCCTCGAGCCGCGCCGCGCGCGCCGCGAGCTCCCACGAGCGGTCCGCCGCTTGCTGCACCTCCGGCGGCGCTTTGCCGTTCGGGTAGGCGCGCGC
>CAZYWR010001112.1:0-3903 GCA_964651185.1 uncultured Polyangiales bacterium | reverse complement strand
TCGAGCGCGCGCCTGCGCGCGGGGTTGGGCGTGCGGCCGCCCGCTCCGCCGGGCAAGCGCACGTCGTGCCTCCAGCACGCGGCGCACCCGTCGGGCCGAGCGTCGCCGAACCCGCGCCGCGCGCGGAGCCGCCCGCGCCGGGTAGAACCGCCGAAGGGCGCGCCGGCAAGCTCGGTTCGGACCAGTTCTGAACAGCGCGGGCTGTGGGTTCGCCCCTGTTGGGCGCGGCCTCGCGGGGTTCCGGCGGGCGCGTACGGCGCCCGCGCTTCGTGCGTGAGCTGCGGGGCGCCTCGCGGCTCGGTGCGCTCGCTCGCCCTAGAAAGCGTGTGCTTGCGTGCGATCCCTGATGCCGATCGCCGGGGCGCGCGCGTCGCCCGCCGCGCTCCGCGATTGGCCCGTTCCATGCTGCGGACTCTGCAGACAGCATGACGGGTGAGCTGCGTACGCGCTTTCGGCCTCACCTTTCGCCAGGGTCGAGGTGTACATGCGAACGATAGGATGGTCCCTGGCGCTCGCGCTGCTCGGCGCGCTGCCCGGTTGCGGGGTCACGCCGGAGCCCGTGGTGTCGAGCCTGCCCGCGCAAGGCTTCGCGGCCGCAGCGGCCGAAGATGGCGACAAGGCGGCGTTCGATGCCGGCCGCAGCGTCATTATCATCCGCGAGTTCGACGCCGGTTCGAACACATGTGCCGCGCGCAGCTTCGAGACCCGCCGCGTCGTGCCCGACGTGATGATCTTGATCGACCGCTCCGCGAGCATGCAGAGCGGCAGCATCGACCGCTGGACGCCGGCGGTCCGCGCCATCAAAGCGGTGACCGCCAGCTTCGATCAGGGCGCGTCATTCGGACTGATGCTCTTTCCGGCCCTGACTTCGGACTGCGCGCCCGGCGTGCTGGACGTCGCGCCCGCCACCGGGAACGCGAGCACGATCTCGCGGAAGCTCGCGAGCACGGCGCCGTTCGGCGCCACCCCCACGGGCGAGACGCTGCAGGCGGCGCTCGAGGTCTTTCGCCAGCGCAAGGCTGCGACCCTCGGAGCCCCGCAGCCCGGCTACGTGCTGCTCGTGACGGACGGGGCGCCCAGCTGTCCGAACGCGCAGGGCGAGGTCGGTCTATCCGACGCCCTCGACGCCGACAAGCAGCTCGCCCTCTCGGCGATCGACGCGCTGCACACGGAGGGCATTCAGACGTACGTGCTCGGCTTCAACGCGCTCGAGGACCTGCGCTTCTCAGGCGCGCTGACCGAGTTCGCGCAGCACGGCGGCACCGACCATTACTACCTGATCAGCGACGAGGCCAGCCTGCTCGGCGCGCTCGACAGCATCGCGGTGGCCGTGGTGAGCTGCAGCTTCGACTTTGACACGGACGTGAGCGACCCGACGCTCGTCCACGTGACGCTCAACGGGACGACCTTGCGCCCCGGCGACGCCGATGGGTGGAGCATTCAGGGGCGCACCGTGACCGTCCACGGCGACGCCTGCACCGTTCTGCAGTCCGGCGAGGCGCAGAAGATCGAGCTCACGCTCGAGTGCGCGCCAGTCGTCTACCTGTAGTCGACGGCGGGCGTTCGCACGCGAGCGAGGCGATGTGGCGGCGCTTGCGCACGAGTTGGCGATGGCGCGCGGACTGCGGTAGATGCTTGGCTCGTGAACGCGAACGGCATCGAGACCACGGTGGACATCGCGGCGTCGCCCCAGCGCGTGTGGCGCGAGCTGACCACCTTCACGAAGTACCCAGAGTGGAGTCGTTTCATCGTCGCGATCGAGGGCCAGCCGCAGCCCGGCGCGCGGCTCAGGGTGCGCCTCGATGACGGCGGCGCGGCCCTGACCATCCGCCCGGAGCTCCTGGTCGCGCGCGAAAACGAAGAGCTGTGCTGGCGCGGCACGCTCGGCGCGCGCGTCGTGTTCTCCGGCCAGCACTATTTCCGGCTATCGCCGCTGCCGGATGGCTACACGCGCTTCACCCACGGGGAGCACTTCGGGGGACTGCTCCTGCCCTTTTTTTGGAAGACCTTGGACACGCGCACGCGCAAGTCGTTCGTGCGCTTCAATGAAGCGCTGCGCGCGCGCGCGGAAGGCACGGCGCGCCTCGCCAAGTGAGCCGTTCCTGCGCTGGCGCGGCGGCGGTCAGGGCGCTTCGTTGAGCGCGAGCGCGAGCCGCTCGGTGTAAGTCACCTCGACGGCGTCTCCGGGGCGCAGGTTGGAGACTTTCTTCTGATTGGTCGGGTCGTCGACCTCCACGGTGCGCAGCTCGCCCTCCGGCACGCGGAAGGTCGCGCTCGTCCCGTCTGGGGCGATCGACACGATCTCGACGGTGGTCTTGACCTGACGACCGAACTGCACGCCATCTGGCAGCGCGCGCCGCGACGCCTCCTGCGTGACGCCTGGATCGCGCGCGGCTTCGCTCCTCGGGTCGAGCAGCGAAAACGCCAGCGACTCCTCGTAGCTGACGCTCACCTCGTCGTTCGGCTTCAGCCGGTCGATGTTCACGTCGTCCCCGACCAGCACCGTGAAGGGCTGACCGTGAGCGTCGCGCAAGGTAACGGCCCGACTCTCGGGATCCACGTCCTCGATCTTGGCCTTGACCGTGTCCTTCGCGCTCCCTAGCTCGCCGCTCGCCTGAGCGGTGCGTCGCGCTGTTTCGGATCCCTTGGTGTGCCGGGCGCAGCCGGCGCCACCGAGACACACGAGCACCGCGACGACGCGCGCACACGCGCTGGTCTTCAACATTGTTGGCTCCTGTTACGCTGTGGTTCGCGCCCATGTCGATGCATGGAGTGGGCCGCCGTACAGAAGCGCGCGTCTGCACGCCGTGGGAGCGGGCCCGGCGCCGGCTCGCTCGCTGTGCTCCACGGCGCGCGTGCTGATTTCGTGCGGCCGCGCCGGAGTTGCGGCGCGTACCTGCGCGACCGCGTTGCGAGCCGCGCATTCCTCGCGGCACCGCTGCCGCGCAGGGCTACCGCACGCTGCACAGCGCGCCGAGCACAGGGTTGTGTCAACCTGCGGCGCTTCGGCAAATCCGCCTCAGCGCGATACCCTCAGGGCTGGTCGGCACCGCGGGAGTAAAGGTCGGCGATTTGTGCGGCGGTCAGCGCGCGCGTAGAGGCGAAACTCGTCGAGCTGTCCGCGGAAATGCTGGTCCTGCACCCATTGCGAGCGCCCCAGCCAGTTGTTGACGTCATTCAGATCCGAGAGGCGATGCTGGAGCGTCATCTGCGCCGCCAGCGCGCCGTTGGCGTAGAGCGAGAGCGTCGAGCTCGGCCCGTCGACCGTGACGGCGACCTGCGTGCTCGCCCCTTGGGGAATCGCCACGCCTACCGCCGGCTGCAGCGTACCTTGGTACTCGAACAGCGCCGTCATGTCGTGCTCTGGGCACGAGGAGGAGGTGACCGCCAACGCGCTCGTGGCGTTTCCGACGTTGCCCTCGCCGGCATCGTTGCTGCCGAAGTCGAAGACGCGTTGCCAGCAGGCGCTGCCGGTCCAAGTGAACCAGGCCAGGACGGTGATGCTCTGCTCGGTCGAGACGAGTCCGTTCGGCATGTCGACGAAGTCATCGACTCCGTCCAGCGTGAGCGCGCCGCTGCCGTCGAGCGCGGCGCCTCCCATCGCTTGTGCGTTGGCCGTGCCGACGAGATCGCGGATGACGGCGCCGGTGCCCGAAAAGTCGTAGCGGAGAAACAGCCCATCGCTGCCCGCGTCGCTGCCTGCATCGCGGCCGGCGTCGCTCGCAGCCGCGTCGGGGCGGGCCGCGTCGCGCGCTGCGGCGTCGCGTGCGGCGCTGTCGACCCCCGGCGCATCGAGCTGCGCGTCGGTGCTGCGCGCGGCATCGAGCCCGGCGGCGTCCTCGGGCGCGCTCGCCGCATCGTCGCCGACCGCTGCGGCGTCGAAGTCGGGCGCCGCGTCGAACG
>CAZYWR010001111.1:0-1773 GCA_964651185.1 uncultured Polyangiales bacterium | reverse complement strand
AAGCAGCCCTGCATCGCGTCGTAGACCTCGTGCGAGAAATCGTGGCGGGGCGCGCCGTACGCCAAGCGCTGAAAGAGCCGCGCGGGCCAGGCCAGGCCTCGGCGGTCGCGCAGCGCCGCGCTCGCCTCGCTTCCGCGCAGCGCCAAGAGCCGCAGCCACTCGCGCATCAGGGTGGCGCGCCCTTTGGGCGAGTGGATGCGATCGCGCGTGATCTTCGACGACGGACACATGATGCTGTCCACGCTGGTATCGAAGCATTGTCCGTTGCCGTTGCAGTGCACGACCGTGCTCATGGTCGCGAGGTCCGCCGGCGCGATCTGACGGTCGAGCGCGCCGCGCAGGGGCCCGTCGATGGTGGCGAGCGCGAACTTCTTCTCGGGCGGCGTGGCGATCTTGCCGGGGTTGAGCTGGTTACGCGGATCGAACAGGCCCTTGATGCGCTGGAGCTCGCGGTACAGCACGGGGCCGAAGTGGTGGGGCACGAGCTCCGAGCGGAAGCCCTTGCCGTGCTCGCCCCAAAGCAGGCCGCCGTAGCGCGTCACCAGCGCCGTGACTTTGTCGGTGATGCGGCGCACGCGCTCCTGATCGGCCGGATCTTTGAGATCGAGCGCAGGGCGCACGTGCAGACAGCCCACGTCGACGTGGCCGAACATCCCGTAGCGCAGGCCCTCGGCGTCGAGCACGGCACGAAACTCGCGGACGTACGCTTGCAGGTGTTCGGGCGGCACGATCGTGTCTTCGACGAACGGTACCGGCTTGCGCGCCCCGGGCGCGTTGCCGAGCAGGCCTACGCCTTTTTTGCGCAGGTTCCACAAGCTCGCGCGCTCTGCTTCCTTCCATGTGAGCGCGTAGCCGTGGGGGGCGCCGGGGGTGCCGCGCCGGCGCGCGATCTCCGCGTAGAGCGCGTCGACCCTGGCGCGCACCGCCGGCTCGTCGTCGCCGCTGTACTCGACCAGGTTGATCGCGCGCGTCTGCTCGGGGTCTTGGTCGCGCAGGAACTCCTGCACTTGGTGGTAGATGATGTCTTCGCGCGCGAGATCGAGCACCGTCTCGTCGATCGTCTCGACCGAGCCTGGATCGGTGGCCACGAGCCATTCGGCGCTGGCGAGCGCATCATCGAAGCTCGCATAGCGCAGGACGAGCAGCGCGTGATGCTTGGCGAAGTGCGTGAGGCGCAGGCGCGCCTCGGTGACCACGCCGAGCGACCCTTCGCTGCCCGCGACGAGCTGCCCGAGATCGACGCTCGAACCGTCGGGCGCCGCCATGTGCGCCAGGTTGTAGCCGGTCATGTAGCGCAGCAGCTTGGGGAAGGTCTGCGCGATTTCTTCGCGGCGCGCGACGGCGATCTCGCGCGCCAGGCGGTGTGCTTGGCCGACGAGCGTATCCTCTTCGCACAGCGCCTCGAGCTCGGGGCCCTGCACCCGCTCGGTGTGCAACACGGTGCCGCCGCGCAGCACGACCTCGAGCTCGAGCACGTGGCGGCTGGTCTTTCCATAAAGGCGCGAGCCCTCGCCGCTCGCGTCCGTGCTGATCATCCCGCCCAGCGTGGCGCGGTTCGAGGGCGAGAGGTTGGCCGCGAAGAAGACGCCGTGCGGCAGCAGGAACGCGTTCAAGTCGTCGAGCACTACGCCGGGTTGCACGCGCACGAAGCCCGCTTTCAGATCGAGCTCGAGGATCTGCGCCATGTGGCGCGAGACATCCATCACGACGCCGCGCGTGAGCGCCTGGCCGTTGGTGCCCGTGCCGCCGCCGCGCGCGGTCAGCGCCACGCCG
>CAZYWR010001110.1:0-3149 GCA_964651185.1 uncultured Polyangiales bacterium | reverse complement strand
CCAGCGAGCACGAGATCGCCACGGCCTCGAGCGACCTGCGCGACGCCGCCGCTGCGCTGATGCTCGCCCGCCGCGCACGGCGGCTCGGCCTCCGCGCGCTCGCCCTCGGCGGCGCCGGGGCGTGCACGGCACTCGCGGTGGCGACGGGGCTGCTCGACCCGCTCGTGGGCCTGCTCTTCGCCGCCGCTATCGATGCGCTCTGCCTGCGCCAGTCCCCGCCGGCTGCAGCCTCCCCGAACGAACCGCGCTGACCGTCTCCAGCACGCGATCGCGTGCAGAGGCGGCGCACGCACGCCATCTTCCCCGGCCAGATGGGCGGAGCAGCCCGATAGGAGCGAGGGATGTCGGACAAAGCGTGGGGCGGACGTTTCGACCAGGAGCCCGCGGAGCTGGCGGCCAAGTTCAGCGCGAGCGTCGACGTAGACAAGCGGCTGGCGGAGCAAGACATCCGCGGCTCGCGCGCGCACGCGGAGATGCTCGCGGCGCGCGGCATCCTGAGCGCCGAAGACGCCGCCGCGATCGGCGCCGGACTCGAGCGCATTCGCGCCCAGATCGAGCGCGGCGAGTTCGCCTGGGACGCGGCGCGCGAGGACGTGCACATGAACATCGAGGCTGCGCTGACGGAGCGCATCGGCCCGGCTGGCGCGCGCCGGCACACGGCGCGCAGCCGCAACGACCAGGTCGCCACGGACATGCGGCTGTGGACGCGCGAGGCTTGCGCCACGACGATGGCGCGCATCGATCGGCTGCTCGCCGTGTTGGCCGCGCAGGCGCGCGCGCAGATCGACGCGCTGATGCCCGGCTATACGCACCTGCAGCGCGCGCAGCCTGTGCGGCTCTCGCACCACCTCTTGGCCTGGAGCGAGATGCTGGAGCGCGATCGCGGGCGGCTCGACGACGCGGCCCGGCGCATGAACGAGTGCCCGCTCGGTTCGGGCGCGCTGGCCGCCACCACCTTCCCGATAGATCGCGACCACACGGCACGTGCGCTCGGCTTCGCGCGGCCGACGCAGAACTCGCTCGACGCCACGGCCGATCGCGATTTCTTGGTCGAGGCGGTCGCCGCGCTCGCCAACTGCGCCGTGCACCTCTCGCGCATCGCTGAAGAGCTCGTGCTCTGGAGCACCCAGGAGTTTGGGTTTCTGCAGATGAGCGACGCCTTCACCACCGGCTCGTCGATGATGCCGCAGAAGAAGAACCCGGACATGGCCGAGCTCGTGCGCGGCAAGACTGGACGCGTGGTCGGCGATCTGGTCACGCTGCTCGTGCTCTTGAAGGGCCTGCCGCTCGCCTACAATCGCGACCTGCAGGAGGACAAGCCGCCGGTATTCGACGCCTTCGACACGGTCGACGCGAGCCTCGACGTGCTCGCCGGAGCGCTCGCCGAGGCGCGCTTTCAGCCGGAAGCCATGCGCCGGGCGTTGGCCGCGGGCTTCCTCGACGCGACCGAGATCGCCGACTACCTGGCCGCCCGAGGCGTGCCATTTCGGGAAGCGCACCACGTCGCCGGACGCTTGGTCGCGCGCGCGCTGCGCGCCGGCAAGGTGCTGGCGGAGCTCTCGCTCGACGAGTTGCGGAGCGAGCACGCGAGCTTCGGCGAGGACCTGTACGCGGCGCTCGCTCCCGAGACCATGGTCGAGCGCCGCGACGTGCTCGGCGGGCCCGCCCGCGCGCAAGTGCTCGCGCAGCTCGAAATGCTCGAACGCCGCCTCGCCGCGCGCGCCGGTTGACGCCGCATGCAGAGCGCGGCGCTGGCGACGTTTCGCTCGCGCGCACCGCGGCGCGCTTCTATGCTGCGCGCCATGACCGATCTCCTGGAAGCGCTGCATGGGCCGCTGCTCGAAGAGGTGTCGGGTCTCGAGCTCGCCGCCGAAGGGCTGCGCGGTCAGCTCGACCTACGTTATGGGCTGGTCGCCTTTCAAATCGATCACGACGAAGAAGCAGAAGCGCTGCGCGTGGGCGCGCGTGTGCCGCCGCCGCTCGGCACCGGACATGAATTTTTGCTCTGGTGTCTTTCGCTGAACGCCGAGTCCTGGGACGCCAAGGTCGGCCTCGACGAGGCCGGCTTTCTACTGGTCCACGTCGACCTCTCCGCGCCCGGCGAGAGCGATGTCGAGCTCCTGCGTGACGAGATCACCGAGGCCATCGATCAGATCGCCGAGCTCATCGACGACAGCCTATGCGGCTACCTGCTCGAACGCCGCTTCGGCACGCCCGCGCAGCTCGAGCGCTGGTCGAGCGACGCCGATTGAGCAGCGATGGCCTTCAGCGCCGGTCGGCGCGCGCGATGTAGGGCCGGTCGGCGTTGCCCTCGTACACCTGCGAGGGCCGGAACATGCGGTTGTTCGCGATTTGCTCGAACAGATGGGCCAGCCAGCCCGCCACGCGCGCCACCGCGTACATAGGCGTGAACAGGTCGGTAGGCAGGCCGAGCATTTCGTAGACGATGCCGCTGTAGTAGTCGATGTTCGGGTAGAGGCCGCGATCGCCGACCAGCGACTCCATTTGCGCCTCCAGCTCGACCGCGGTGTCGTACACGGCCGAGCGGCCGAAGCGCTCGAACAGCTCGTCGATGAGCCGCTGCTCCAGCGTGGCGCGCGGATCTTTCACCTTGTACTCGCGGTGACCGAAGCCGCTGATCTTTTCCCGCCGCGCGAGCCGATCCTCCGCCCACTCGCGGATCGCGCTCGGTCCAGTCGCCGGGATCGAACGCAGCATGCGCAGCACCGCCTCGTTCGCGCCGCCGTGGAGGGAGCCCGAGAGCGCGGTCACCGCCGTCGAGACCACCGCAAAAGGGTCCGCCAAGGTCGAGCCCGCGACGCGCGCGCAAAAGGTCGAGGGCGCCATCGAGTGCTCGCAATGGAGCACGAGCATCGTGTTGAGCGCTGTCGCGACCAGCGGCTCAGGCTCGCGGCCGTTCAGCATGTAGAGAAAATTCGCCGCGTGGCCGAGATCGGCACGCGGGCCGATCGGGTCGTCGCCGCGCCGGATGCGGTGAAACGCGGCGACGATCGTCGGCACCTTCGCGATCAGACGGACCGCGGTCGTGCGCATGTACTCCGGGTCGTGGATGTGATCGCCCGGGTAAAACATGCCCATCGCGGCGATGGTGGCCGAGAGCGCATCCATAGGATGGCCGCTCTCGGGGA
>CAZYWR010001109.1:0-2656 GCA_964651185.1 uncultured Polyangiales bacterium | reverse complement strand
GAGCGGGTCGCCGTGCACATCGCGCGACGCATAGCGCTCCTGATCACCGGTGAAGCGCCGCATCCACAGGCGATCCGCGAGCAACAGATGGTTCAAAGTGCCGTGCAGCGAGCCGAAAAAAGCGCCGAGCTCGCGCTTGCGCTCGGCGTCTTCGAGAGGTGCCGCCAGCGCGTAAAGTTTAAGATTCATCCAGCGGTTGTAGCGAGCCATGGCTCGATACTGTTCAAGCGGGGACATGGGGCGAGTATGCGCGAACCGCGGCGTCGCGCACCATGCCGTGCCGCGTGCTTACGCGCCGCGGGCGCGGGACATGGCGTGCTACGCCATACGCATGA
This sequence comes from uncultured Polyangiales bacterium, assembly GCA_964651185.1. Classification (GTDB taxonomy): domain Bacteria; phylum Myxococcota_A; class Polyangia; order Polyangiales; family DASUME01; genus DASUME01. The sequence continues at coordinate 2,321 of CAZYWR010001109.1, read as the reverse complement.
GCTCCAACAAGACGATCGTCCTGCGCGCCCGCCCGAACGGCTGGGTCGAGCCCGAGCATTTCGCGTGTGAGTCCCGGCCCGAGCCCGCGCCTGTACCTGGCAAGCTGGTGGTGCGCGTGCGCTACTTGTCCGTGGATCCGTACATGCGCGGGCGCATGAACGCGCAAAAGAGCTACATCGAACCGTTCGAGGTAGGCCAACCGATCGCGAGCGGCGGCATCGCGGAGGTGGTCGCCACCGGCTCCGACGTGCCCTTTCGCGCAGGCGATCTGCTGCAAGGCATGCTGCCGTGGCAGGAGCTCGCGCTGGTCGATCCGGCGGGGCTGCGACCCGTTCTTCCCGACGCGCCGCTCACGGCGCAGCTCGGGATCTTGGGCATGCCGGGGCTGACGGCGTACGCGGGCCTGTTCGACGTGGGGCAGGCGAAGCCGGGCGAGACGGTGTTCGTCTCGGGCGCCGCGGGCGCGGTCGGCAGCGCGGTCGGGCAGTTCGCCAAGATCCACGGCTGCCGCGTGGCGGGCTGCGCTGGGAGCGACGACAAAGTCCGCTACCTGAAAGACGAGCTCGGCTTCGACGCCGCCTTCAACTACAAGCAGGGCAAGCTGCGCGAGCAGATCGCGGCGGCCTGCCCGAACGGCATCGACGTGTACTTCGACAACGTCGGCGGCGCGCTGCTCGAGGCGGCGCTGTTCCACGTCAACGTGCACGCGCGCATCCCGATCTGCGGGATGATCTCGCAGTACAACGATGCCGAGCCGCAGCCGGGCCCGCGCAATCTGGCCGTGCTGATCCAGAAGCGCGCGCGCATGGAGGGCTTCTTGGTGCGCGATCATGCCGCGCGCACCAGAGACTTCTTGAAGGACACGACGCGTTGGCTGGCCGAAGGCAAGCTCAAGTACCACGAGACATTCTACGACGGCATCGAGCGCGCCCCCGCGGCCTTCATCGGCATGCTCCGGGGCGAAAACCTGGGCAAGATGATCGTGCGCGTCGCGCCGGTGGTATGACGCGTCTCGACAACGCGCACCGCACGTTCGTCGCCCTGATCGTGCTCGCGCTGATCTTGGTCGCCTTGATCGCGCGGCCCTTCGCCGAGGCGTTGTTCTTCGCGGCGGTGCTGGCGGGCACGCTGTACCCGCTGCAGCGCAGGCTGGGCCGCGTGCTGCGCAATAGTTACAACTTGAGCGCCGGCGTGCTCTGCTTGGGCGTGACTGTCGCGTTGGTCGCGCCGGTGGGCGGCATCGCCGCCTTTGCGGTCAAAGAGACCATCGACGGGGCGCGCTTCATCGTGCAGACGGTACAGAGCGAGGGCATGACGGGCCTGCTCGACACCTTGCCTGGCCCCATGCGGCGCGGCGCCGACGAGCTCTTGCGGCGGTTTCCCATCGAGGAGCAAGACATCGACGCCGCGCTCCAAGAGCAGGCGAGCGCGCAGAGCGGCAAGGCGGCGCGCGCCGTGACGGGCGCGCTCGCCGCGACCGGCTCGTTCGTGCTGCAAGCGGTGATGATGCTGGTCGCGCTCTTCTTCTTGCTGCTGGATGGCGCGCGCCTCGTCGCGTGGTTGGAGGAGGTTTCCCCGCTCGAAAACGGGCAGATGACCGAGCTCCTGGTCGAGTTCCGCAAGGTCTCGGGGGCGGTGCTGATCAGCAGCCTCGCCACCGCGGGCGTGCAGGCGGTCGCCGCGTTCGTGGGTTACCTGATCGCCGGCGTGCCACACCCCATCTTCTTTTCGACCCTGACCTTCTTCATCGCCTTCATTCCGGCGATCGGCGCGGGCGGCATGTGCCTCGGCGCGGCCGTGCTGCTGCTCGCCATGGGCAAGAGCTGGATGGCGCTCTTTCTCGCGATCTGGGGCGTGATCGTCGTGGGCGGAGTCGACAACGTGATCAAGCCGCTGTTGGTGAAGCGCGGGCTGCACATGCACGGCGCGATCGTGTTCTTCTCCCTGCTCGGCGGCTTGTCCGTGTTCGGCACGGTGGGGCTCTTGGCCGGACCGCTGATCGTCAGCTTCTTCCTCGCCCTCGTGCGCATTTACCAGCGCGACTTCCGGCGGCCACGCGACTTCGACGACGCAGGGTTACGCGAGCCTGGTGGCGCGTTGCCGCGTACCGGCGAGTGAGCTCGCTGCTGGGTTCGTGCGGCCCGGGGAGGTGGGGAGGGGCGCGCCGGCGCGCGTCGCGTGATTGCTTCGTGGAGAGGTCGTAACGCTGGTACTGACGCACACGCGGGGCCGTGATGTTCCGCCGCATTCGCGGCTCCACCACTTAGACTGCTCTGCGAGGATCGCCTGGTGGGTCGTACTGCGATCGATCGCGCCACGC
>CAZYWR010001108.1:0-1985 GCA_964651185.1 uncultured Polyangiales bacterium | reverse complement strand
ACGCCGTCGGCTGCGGAACGGAGGATGAAGTCGGGGCGATAGCGCGCGTAGAGCGGTTCGCACAGCGCCTCGGGCGCGTCGCGATCGATGATCCAGAGCGCGTGCCCGGCAGCGAGCGCGCCGAGGTAGGCGACGATGGTGCCGACGTCGAGCGCGGCGGCGATGCACACCAGCGCGCGCGTTCGCGTCGTGCGCGGCTTCAGCCGCTCCGCCAACGCGAGCGCGCGCGCCTCGAGCTCGCAGTAACTATAAGCGCGCCCGCTCGCGGTCTCGATCAGCGCGGTCAGCTCGCCGTGGCGCGCCAGGTCCCACAGCCCGGCCGGCATCAGACCACGCCGTGTTTGCGCACGATGCGTTCGGCCTCGCGAAAACTGCTGAGTCCGAGCACGTCCTCCGTGTCGAGTAGGATCTCGAACTCGCCTTCCAACGCGCTCACGAGTTGCATGTGGGCGACGGAGTCCCACGCCGGGTTCTGAGCGTACGCGAGGGCCGTGACGTCGATTTCGGGAGCCACGCCGAGCGCAGACGAGAAGACTTTCCGGAGACGTTCTTCAAGCATGACTTCATCGGGAGTGTGCGCGCGAAGCATGCGAAGATCCAGACGCGACACAGACAGAAATCGTGGGCGAGGCATTCCTCCCCATCGCCCGCAGGCGCTTGCGAACCCTTTCTCCGCGGACGTACAACCACGCGCATGCGCGCGGATTGGGGGCTGCCAGGAAAGGTGGCCATCGTGACAGGATCGGGTCGCGGCACCGTCGGGACGACCCCCGAGCCGCAGGCCGCGCCCCGCAGCATGGGCCACGTGAACGCCGTTCGCGCTGCGCTCCCCATCCCATCGCGCGCACGCGTACCGCGCGGCGCCTCGAAGGCGCGCGTGCACCCCGCATGCGCACGCTGGCGTCGTGAGGCAGCTCGGTGTGCTCGAGCGAACGCGCGAGCGCAGCTCGTGCAGGGCGCGCGCGTTCGGTGTAGCCAGCCTCACGTTGTCCGGCTACGAGTTCGCGTGCACCAAGCGCGCTTCATAACCGGCCCGGCTCCGTGCGTCGAAGGGAGTATGTAAGTCTGACGATGGAGCCGCGCGTCCGCCCGTACCGCCCCGCCGATCGCGCCGCGGTTCGGGCCATCTGCTTCGAGACCGGGCTGATGGGCGATCCGATCGCCTCGGTGTTCGGCGATCGGGAGAGTTTTGCCGACGTTTTTACGGGTTACTACACCGACCATGAACCCGAGTGTTGCTTTGTCGTCGAGGCCGATGGCGCGGTGCTCGGCTATCTGGTCGGCACGCTCAACGCCCGTCGAGCCTATTCGCCCGAGCGCGTGCTGGCGGCGCAGGCGCTCCAACGTTTGCTCGTGCTGCGGCCGAGCACCGCGCGCTTCTTTTGGCAGGCGGCCATCGACATGGTCCGCGACGGACTGGCGGGCGAGCCGCGGCGCAGGGCGCCCGATCTCGACCGCTACCCGGCCCATAGCCACTTCAGCCTGCTGCCGGAGGCCAGGCGCGCGCCCATCGCTGCGGGGCTCTATCGTGCCTTCTTCACGCTAGCCAAGCAGCGCGGCTGCCGCGGCGTGCACGGCGAGGTGTTCGCCGAGAACCTGCGAGCGGCGGCCCTGCACGACGCCATGGGCTTTCGCCGCGAGGGCCCGGCCACGCCCGCGCCGGGCATCCGCGGTCTGCATGGTGAGCGCCTGCACGTGCAGCTTTGGGTACGCGAGCTGTGAGCGGCAGCGCGGCGTTCGCGACTCCGTATGCCTCGTACCGCATTCGCGGCGTCCGTTACGCGCACATCTACGTCTCGCCGCACATGGACGACGCGATCTACTCGTGCGGCGGTCAGATCGCGCTCGCACGCGCCGAAGGCACAGCGGTGCTGGTGATCACGCTGTTCGGCGACGGCGGGACGGGCGGCGCGGGCGTGTTCGGAGACAGCGCGCAGCGCCAGCGCGAAGAGCGCGCGGCCATGGACCGCCTCGATCTCGATCAC
>CAZYWR010001107.1:0-10393 GCA_964651185.1 uncultured Polyangiales bacterium | reverse complement strand
GTGCTCGTCGCCGAAGCGCACCGGCCGCTGGAACTCGAACAGATCGGTCTTGCCGAGCTCGCGCCGGATGGCGCCCACGCGCGCCGGCGACTCCACGTAGCCGCGCTCGCGCACGTGGTGGATGTCGTGCTTCTCGTTCGCGATCACCAGCACGCGCAGATCGCGCGGCGTCGGCAGCACGAGCTCGCGCGCGGGCGCCGGTTTGAGCGGCCGCAAGGTCTCGAGCACCACCGGATCATCCACGAACGAGCGCACGACCATGTCGATGTATTCAGGAGGACACAGCCAGCCGTAGCGGCGCTCGAGGATGGCGCGCACGATCGGTCGCGCCTCCGCGCGCCGCAGCGGCCGGCCGCTGCCGAGGTCGTCGTACAAAAGATGTGGCATGTCGGTGTCGCCCGGGTTCACCGGCGCTTCGTAGGCGGTATTCATGATGCGCCGCGCGCCGAAGCGCGCGTAGAACTGCAGCGGCGACTTCACCGGCAGAAAGCGCGAACGCGGCGCGCCTGCGCTCTCGGGCAGGCACTCGAGGAGGAGCGCCCGTACCTTCAGCAGCCGACACTCCTCGCGCACTCGCTCGTAGAGCGCGCCGCCGATGCCCGAGCCCGTGTCCCCGGCGATCGCGGCGATCAGATCCAAGAAGCAAAACTGCAGATCCGAGGCGTGCAGCAAGACCGCCGCGCCGCGCACTCCCTCGCGGGTCTCCGCCACGAACACCACCGTACGAAAGCGGCTCGTGAGCGGATCGCGCATCTGCGCGGGCAAGCCGGCCACGCGCTCCTCCGGCAAGTCCGGAAACTGCATGCGCAAGAGCTCCTGCACGCGCTCGAGCGCGAGCCGGTTGGCCGGCAGCACGTCATCGTGGATGCGCCGGATGCGAAACAAACCTACCTCCTCGTCCTACCTGTGCGCAGGCGCGGTGCGCGAACGTCAGGGGCACGCCCCTCTGCCCTCGCCCTGACCACTTAGGGTAGTCGCCAACGCCCACCGTGGCACAGCCTCAATGCGTGCGAGATCACGCTTCGAGCGGCGCCTACATCTGCACATCTGCTCGCGCTTGTTACCCTGCCGCCATGGGACAGCAGGCGCGCTCCTCAGAGGGCTCGCGCGCGGAGACGCGCGCTCCGATCATAGGCTCGCAAGCGCAAACGCGCGCTCCGACGGCCGGCGCGAACGCCGAAGCGCGCGCTTCGACGGTCGGCTCGACGGTCGGCGCGAACGCCGAAACGCGCGCTTCGACGGTCGGCGCGAACGCCGAGACGCGTCCTTCGACCGACGCCTTTTCCGGAACGGTGCTGCTCGCGGCCCAAGCGCCTGGCGCCGGCTTGCCCGAAGATCCGCTGATCGGCTGCGAACTCGCGGGCGCCTACCGCGTGGCGCAAGTGCTCGGCGAGGGCGCAATGGGCCGGCTCTACGAAGCTGAACACCTGCGCCTCGACCGCCGCTTCGCGATCAAAGTGCTGCATCAGCCGCTCGCGCAGCGCGACGACATGCGCGCGCGCTTCGATCGCGAAGCGCGCGTCATGAGCCGCATCAAGAGCGACCACGTCGTCGACGTCATCGACGTGACGGCCGCGCCGGACGGCCGCATGTGCCTGGTGACCGAGCTGCTCGAGGGCGTCGATCTCGAGCGCTTGCTCGAGACGCGGGGCGGAAGGCTCCCCGTGGCGGAGGCGGTCTCGCTGACGCGCCAATGCCTGCGCGGTTTGTCCGCTGCGCACGCGCTCGGGATCGTGCACCGTGATCTCAAGCCTTCCAACTTGTTCCTCGCGCGCGAGGCGAGCGGGCGCGCCACCCTGAAGGTGCTCGACTTCGGCGTGGCGAAGAACAGCGGCGAAGCCGATCTGACCGCGGCCGGCACGATCATGGGCACCCCGGCGTACATGGCGCCAGAGCAGGCGCGCGGCGCCCGCTTCGCGGATGCTCGCAGCGACCTCTACGCGGTCGGCGCCGTGCTCTATCGCCTCTTGACCGGACGCGCGCCGTACGACGAAGAAGACGTGCACGGGACCCTGATCCGACTGATGCAAGAGGCGCCGGTGCGCCCGAGCGCGCTCGAACGCAGCATCCCGGCCGGCCTCGAAGCCATCATGGAGCGCGCCATGGCGCGCGACCCGGCCGAGCGTTTTCAGAGCGCCGCCGAGCTCGACGCGGCGCTCGCGGTCTTCGACAGCGCACAGCAAGAGGCCCTTACGGACGTATCCGGACCCAGCGGCGCAGAGTCAGCCCAGGCCGCGACCCTCAGCCGCAGGGCGCGGCTCGTCCGGCCGCTCGCCGTCGCGACGACTGGGCTGCTCGCGCTCGCAGCCGGCACGCTGACCTCGGCGCTGCTAGCGTTGTTCGTCAACGCGTTCGAGCCCAGGGCCCCGCTCGGCAAGAGTTCGCTCTGGCTCGTGCTGATCGGTGGCGGCGCGAGCTTCATACTCGTGCTCACCTTTGCGCAACGCGCGCTGGCCGACGCCTGGCGCAACGCGCCGGCCGTGCAGGCGCTGACCCGCCGGTTCGCGCGCACGCTGCTCGGGTTGAGCGCCGCGCTCGGCGCCCAGGAGCTCGCGGCCACCGTCGCGGCCACGTGTCTGCTGCGCCGTCCAGCGGAAACCGATCCGGTTTACGCCTGCCTGCGCATGGCGATCGCCGCGGCGCTGGCAGCCGCGTTCGCGCTCGGCCGCCGCCCCGGCCGCCGCTAAAGGACGGCGGCGACTGCTCCAACACCATCGACCAATCCGCTAAGCCTCGACCTCGTGCTCGTCCTACGCGCGAAGCCGGCAACGGACCCGCTTCGACAAGCAAACGTCGCGGTCCACGTGACTGGCCAGGCCGGCACGAACCCGCTCGCCTACGACGAGAGCTGTGCCGGCCCCAACAGCCGGCACTACGACGACCGGACGACCCAGATCGTGCTCTGCCCCGCCACCTGCGATGCGCTCCGCACCGGCAACGCCGCCAAGATAGATGGCGAGTTCGCCCGCGAGCCGCTTTCGTGATTTTGAGGTGCGCTAGCGCATTAGCGACTCTCGGCCAGGCGGAGGGCCGTTCGGTTACGGAGCGGAAAACACGACGTGGGGCACATACTTTGCCTAACGCACGGCGGCTCGCGGTCCCGAATGCCCACTTCTACTTGTTGGACGTTGATTCTGCCACAATGGCTTGCCATGACCGCGCGCGATCCACCATCGGGACATTCTCTTCCTCCGTGGCCGCGTTTTGCGGCCCGGGAGCTCCACGCTTCATCCGAAGCCGAGAGCATCGACGCGACCGACGATTGGAACAAGTTGGAGAAGCGCATTTCGTACGTGCCTGAAGATGCGGTCATCCGGGGCATGTTCCCGCGCGAGCTCACGCGTTATGTCTCGCCGCTCGCGCAAAGGGCCCGCTATCTGCCTTTCTCCACGTACCCCATGCGCGAATACCTCGAGCTGATACTGCTAGCAGCTCGAGCGAGATATCCGACAGCCTCCGCGGCCAATGCCGTACTCAAGCTCGGTCTCGGCGTCTATTCCGTATTCGCTTCGAGCCTCGCCGGCATCGCGCTGTTCAGCATCGCGCAAGTGAACTTCCAGCGGCTCGTCGAGCTCTCGCCGAAGGCTTACGACATTACGCTCAAGCCTGGCGAAGTCCGCGTCGTGCGCTCCTCCTCACACGATGCGGAGGTGGAGTTCCGGCAAGTCTGGGCATTTCCAGAGATCTTTCACGTCGGGATCTGGCTCGGCGGCATGCAATCGTGCGGCCTCGTGGGTACGGCAAAGATCATGCGGCGCTCACCGTGTGACGCTGACGTTCTCTTCGAGTGGCGCGACGCCAAGTAGGCGCCCCGTATGATTCGCGAGCGCCGCCGCTCATCCGACCTGAGATACGCTTAGCGCGGCTGCGTCTGTTTCTCTCGAGGCGAGCGCGTCGCGCTCCATGTCGACTTCTGCAGACCGCTGGATGAAGCTCTGCGAACGCACCTCGCGCTCCAAGAAGTCATACGCGCTTAGATAGTCCTCCGCAATCGGTGCGGCCAATAGCGATGTCGGAACGCGGAAGGCGTCCATCAGCAGCGCTCTTTCGACGAACAGACTGGCGCAGAGCTGCCGCCGCTCTTCTTCGATGCGTGTAGCGACCTCCCGATCGATGAGCTGCTCGAGCAAGAGCGGGGTGGTGAAGCGGGCGATCTCGGTGAGCGCAAATAAGCGCACGAGTCGATCCAAGGCTCGGCGGGCGCCCGGCTCCTGGACCTCGTCGCACGCGGCGCTGAAGGCCTCGAGGGCCGCGCGCACAGCACATACGGAGGCCATCTCGATCGTCCGTGTGAGCTGCTCGTTCCAAACCTCGAACATCGGCATGTGCTTAGGCGCGCTGCGCAGCGCACCGCGGATGCGCTGCAGCAGGCTCCGCTCACGAGCGCGAACGAGCGAGATCAGATAGTCCACCGACTCGATCACGGGCACCGACGCGACGCATTCTTCTGCCGTCGGCGCCTCGTATTCGTGTCCCAACAGCATCTCGCGCCCGACCTTGATAAGTAAGAGCTCGTTATCGCCCTCCGCCGTGACTACGCCTTTGGCGTTGATGAGGTAAGGTATGATCCGGTTCGCAGAAAACATCCCCTGCGCACCCACGCGCTCGCGGCACTGCGTGAGAATTTGAACCGCTCGCGAAGACACGAAGAACTTGCATAACGCCAAAGCGCGATTCGCCTTCACCCGGTCCGGGCCCTGCCGGTTAGCGCAGAGTGCCTTCGCGCGCGTCCGATGAGCCCGAGGTGCACGAACCGAAGCGAACCCCTCGATGTCGATGCCATGAGGTATCCAGCCTGAAGGCCATGCAGGGCATAGCCGTACAGACTCGTCGCCGACCCGGCATGGACGGGCGAGCATACATGCCCTACATTGGCCATCCGGGCTCGGCATGAACGCCGCCAATCAGCCTGTCGACGGGATGGGCGATGGAGGTCTCGCAACGAGACATCGGGGTGCCCGCGGCTTCGTTTCGATCCTCGATTTCAGTCGCCGTGGCGCGCGGTGCCGGCGCTACGCAAGAGTGATCGGACGCGCTCGATGGGGTCCGCGCCGTCGTTCATGTAGACGACGTACGAGGGGTCGGGACCCGCGTCGCGGCTGTGGCGGGGCCGCCAGTCGTGGAACTTTCGCCACACGCGCCGTCGCTCGTTCACGATGACCAGGTTTTGAATCGAGACGCCATGCGGCTCCAGGCCGCGCACCGCCGATTCGGCCGCGGCGAATGATGGATACGCTCCGACTACCTGCTGCATTCTGGAAACAGCACGCAGACTACGTGCCAGCGCGCTCGAGCTCGCGAGGCTGGCGTTCGTCGATGCCGAGATGGAGGCGGGACCAGGCGCGGGCGAGCGGTCGGGGGGCCCACCAGTTGTAACGGCCGAGCAGCTGCATGGTGGCGGGCACGAGCAGGGCGCGCACGATCGTGGCATCCACGATGACGGCGATGGCCATCCCCACGCCGAGCTCCTTGACCAAGAGCATGTCGGCGCTCGCGAAGCCGGCCATCACTGCCACGAGCAAGAGCGCGGCGCGCGTGATGATCTGCGCCGTGCGCTCGAGGCCGATGGTCACGCTCTGGTGGGTGTCGTGGGTTTCGTCGTAGGCCTCGCGCACGCGGCTCAGCAGAAACAGCTCGTAGTCCATCGCCAAGCCGAACACGACCGCGAACATGACCACCGGGATGGTGAGCTCGATGGTGCCGGGCGAGGCGAACCGCAGCACCGTTTGCAGCCGGCCCTCCTGGAAGATCCACACGAGCGCGCCGAAGCTGGCGCTCAACGAGAGCACGTTCATCAGGATGGCCTTGATCGGCATCACCACCGACCCGAACGCCAGGAACAGCACCACGAACGTGGCCAGACAGATGATGGCGAGGGCATACGGCATGCGCACGCCCAGCGCGTGTTGCAGGTCGAGGACGCGCGCGGCGGGGCTGGCCGCGAGGCCCGTCAAACCGGGCACGTGGATGGCGCGCAGCGCGCGCACCGCGGCTTTCGCCTCCTCGGAGTTGGGTGAGACGTCGAGCGCCACGCGCAGCGCGGCGGCGCGCTCGTTCAGCAACGGAGCCAGCTGCGCGCGGACGAGCGCAGCCTGGGGTCCGGCGAGCGCGGCCGAGAGCGCTTCGCCCGTGCGTCCCGAGCTGCCGCCCGCAGGCGCGTCCACGCGCACGGCGTGAGGCACACGCGCCAGCCGGTCCGCATACTCGGCGAGGGCGCGCAACGCCGCCTCGCTCCAGACGCTGCTCCCTCGCGCTTGCGCGCCGGCGCCTGCTGCCCCGGCGCGCTGCGAAGATTCGCTGGCGTCGAAAGTCGCAAAGACTTCGATCGCCGAGCTCTCGTGCGCCGGAAAGCGCGGCGAGTCGAGCAGCTCCGCCACCTGCCGAGCCTCGGCTTCTTCGGGCAGGACACTCGCGCCCGACACCGAGGCGCGGATATGCCGGAAGGGCAGCCCGAGCACGATCAGCGCGGCCGTGACCAGCAGGGTCACGGTCCAAGGAGCCCGCATGACCGCATTGGCGACGTGGCGCCAAAAAACGGGCGCGCCCTCAGCGACTTGGCGCGCCCTCAGGTCGCTCGCGAGCGCGACCGTGCGCTGCCGCGGGTGCGCCTCCGTCGCGCGCTCTGACGAGATTTCGCGCGCTCTCGCGCTCTTCGATTGGAAGCTGAGCCACTCGATGCGCGGGCCGAGCGCGGCCAGCAGCGCCGGCAGGAACAACAAGGTCCCGAGCAGCGACATCAGCACCACCAGACTGCCGGCGATCGCGACGCTGCGCAGCAGCATCAACGGAAAGACCGCCATCGCAAGCAAACTGACCGTCACCGCACCGCCCGAGTAGCCGATCGTGCGCCCCGCGCTGCGCAGCGTATGGACGACCGCGCGCTCGACCGAGCCGCCGAGCGCGAGCTCATCGCGAAAACGGCTCGCCATGAACAGCGAATAGTCGATCGCCACGCCCAAGCCGACGAACGTGACGATGTTGAGCGCGAAGATGGAGACATCGGTGATGTGCGTCAAGAGCCGCACGCACGCGAGCGCAGCCGCCACGGAGAAGCCGCCGATCAAGAGCGGCAGAGCGGCCACCACGAGCCCGCGAAAGAAGACGACTAGCAAGACTCCCACCAAGGGCAGCGTCACCCGTTCGGCGCGCGCGAGGTCGTGCTCCGCCGCGGCTTGGGCCTGACGTGCGGCAGGCTGCGCCCCGCCCACCAGACTCTCGAGACCGGCCACGCGCAGATGCGGCGCGAGCGCGTCGTAGCTCGCTTGCGCCGCGTGTCCGCTCCCCGCAAGCCGGATCGTCACGACGGCGATGCGCCGGTCTCTGGAGACCAGCGCGTCGGCCTTGGCGTCGTAGGGCGTGCCCACGCGCTCGACGCCCGGCACCGATTGCATCCGCGCGAGCGCCGGCCTGAGCAGCCGCTCGAAATCCGGGTCTCCGACTTCGAGCCCCGCCGGATGCGAGTACGCGACCGCTACATCGGGAGTGCCGAGGGCAAAGGACTCATCGAGCAGCGCGTCCGCGCGCGCCGACTCGCTGTGCGGATCCTCGAAACCGCCCGCGACGAGCTTGGATGCGACCCCGCGACCGTACAGCCCGGCGCACGCGAACAACGCGAAGAACGCCATCAAGAGCGCGCGCCTGCTGCGATACGCGAAGACGGCGACCGGTTCGAGCAAGCTCATGCGCGCAACTCCCGTTCGGATCCGCGAGGTACGCGCGCCACGGAGGGTGGCCAGGTCGGGTCGGCGGAGCAGCGCTTCGGCCTCTACGCGAAACGCACCCGCAACGCGCGCTCCCCGGTGAGGCACCGCGAGAGGGTGAATTCGTCTCGAATTGTGCGTTTCTTCGCGTATCCCGGCGTTGCGGTCCCCGACGAGGAAGATCAGGACTGTGAGGCTTCGTAATTTCGCCGTGGTCCCCCGGCCAACGGCGCGGCCGCACCGAGGTAACGAAAAGATGCGACTGGGGCTTGGTCAGCTTGCAGTAGTGGTGATCTGCGCGCTCGCGCTCTGCGCCTGCAGCGGGAGCAAAGGCGAGCGCGCCGCGTGTAACGACGTTTCGCAGTGTCACGGTCCATCGCAGGTGTGCGTCGGCGGATATTGCGCGGACAGCCGATCGGCGCGCGTGGGCGCGAGCGCCGCGGCCGTGGGCGCCGACGTGCCCGTCACCCTCATCGACGCCGACGGCGAGACATGCGAGGCCGACAGGTGCGCGAGTCTTCCGTACGGCACGCAGGTCACGTTCCAGGCGTCGGACGCACCGCCTGGTTTTCGCTTCGCCGGCTGGAGCGGGAGCCCGGAGTGCACGGGCGCGGCGCTCCAGCTGGTGATCCCGATGTTGACGGACGATACGCATTGCGTCGCGACCTACGTACGCCGCTTGCAAGTCTCGGGCGCGGTCACCGGGGTCGCGACAGGCGGCGTCAGCGCGAGCTCGGACGATCCGCTCGCTGCGTGCACGGACGGTACCTGCGAGGTCGATCCGGAGACCCCGGTGCACCTGGTGGCCGCGGAGCGCTGGGGCGAGAGTTTCCTCGGCTGGTCGGGCGCAGGCTGCGGCGACGCCAAGACGCTCGAGATCGTGGTTACCCCTCACGATCGCGACGTGCAATGCACAGCGGCGTTCGTGCGGCGCATCGTCGTGAGCGGACAAGCCATGAACGCCGACGCGACGATCGCGGTGACGTCGAGCTCCCCGGGCGCCGTATGCGAACCGGGCTCGTGCGTCGTGGACAGCGGCGGCGACGCCAACCTGAGCGCCCCCGCGATCGAGGGCTACCGCTTCGCCGGCTGGAGCGGGACCGAACAGTGCGCGGGATCCGAGCCCGTGCTCGCCTTCAGCAGGCTCACCGCACCGCAGCAGTGCCTCGCCACCTACGCACGGAGATACACGGTCAGCGGCAGCTCCATGGGCGCGACGCCGCCTCCGCCGGTCGTGGCCTGGTCGACCGATCTCAACGCGAACTGTCAGGGCGCCGGTTGTCAAGTCGACCAGGGCGGCTCGGTCACGCTCCTCGCGAGCTCGGCCTCGGGCTTTCGCCTCGACCACTGGTCGGGTCCGCAATGCGATGGCCAAACCGGCGCGGCCGTGGAGCTGAGCGAAGTGGCGGCGGACCTCGCGTGCGTGGCGAACTACACGCAGGGCATCGCCGTGATCGGCGCGGTCGTGGGCGCGCCGGGCGAGGTGGTCGCGTCCTCGACGAGCCCCGGAGCGCTGTGCACCGCAGGTCGCTGCGACATCTCCGCGGGGGGCGACGTCACGCTCAACGCCCCGGAGCTCGATGGCTACCGCTTCACGAGCTGGGATGGCGATCCCGGCTGCGCGAGTCAGAGCGCGATCATCCAGTTCACGCAGGTGACGGAGAGCCGTACCTGTTATGCGCGGTACGCGCCGCGCTTCCTGGTGCGCGGCGTGGCTTCGCCCGGCGAGGGCGGGAGCGTGGCGGCTAGCTCCGCGAGCGCAGGCGCGCTGTGCACGGGCGCCACGTGCACGCTCGACGGAGGCGGCGAGGTCGTGCTCGAAGCGACGCCGCTCGCCGGATATCGCTTCTCGGGCTGGAGCGGCGGGGCCGCGTGCACGGGGAGCGCGACGACGGTGCACGTGAGCGACGTCGCGGCCAACGTCACGTGCCAGGCGAATTTCGTCGGGCGCGTCACGGTCGCGGGCGTCGCCGCACCGGCCGGATCGGGCAGCGTCGACGCGAGCTCGGACTCGGGCGCATCGATGTGCAGCGCAGGGACCTGCGAGGTCGACCAGGGCTCGCGCGTAGGCCTCACCGCCGTCCCCGCGACGGGCTTCCAGTTCATGGGCTGGAGCGCCTGCTCGACGTCGACCGATCTCGTCCTGACGTTGGACGGCGTACGGCGCGACGTGATGTGCCAGGCCAACTTCGCGCCCATTCGCTACACGGTCTCGAGCAGTGTCGCACCTGCCAGCGCGGGCTCCGTCACGGCGGCCTCGTCGTCGAGCGGCGCGAACTGCCAGGGCGGCAGCTGCACGGTGAACTTCGGCAGCGCCGTAAACCTGACCGCGGACGCAGCGCCAGGCTTTCAGTTCACGGGCTGGAGCGGCTGCGCGAATAGTAAGGGCGCCGTCCTCATGGTCCCCAACGTGCGCGCGAACGCGAGCTGCCAGGCCAACTTCGCGCGCCTGCGTTACACGGTCACGGCGACGCTCGGCAGCGGTCAGGGTACCGTGACGACGAGCTGCAACGCAGCCGCCTGCACCGTGGACGCGGGCGCCGCCGTGACGGTCAGCGCGACGGCCGGCAATGGCTTCACGTTCGCGGGCTGGAGCGGCTGCTCGACGGCGAACACGCCCGCCCTCACCTTTGCGCCTACGGCCAACGTCACCTGCACCGCCAACTTCGCCGCCGTGGTCTGGAAGGTGACCG
>CAZYWR010001106.1:0-1706 GCA_964651185.1 uncultured Polyangiales bacterium | reverse complement strand
TGACGCGACACGCTGAGCAGACGGGCCGCGCCGCTGCGGCTGCCCTCCGCCTTGGCCAGCGCCTGTTCGACCATGACCCGGCGCACCTCCGTCTGCAGCTCGCGCATGGGCGTGCGCCCGACGCTCGCCGCGACCAGCGCGTCGAGCCGCGGCGCCTCGCTCAGCGCGCGCTCGATGCGCTCGGACAGACGATCGAGGTCGAATGGTTTCTCGAGAAACGCGCGGCAGCCCACCTGCGCCAGTCGAAAGGCATCTTCGGTCGAGGTCTGCCCGCTGACCGCGATCGCGACCGGCGCCGGACGCCGCTGCGAGGCTAGCTCCAGCAGCCCGAATGCGTCGCCGTCCGGCAAAGCGACATCGGTGATCAGCAAATCGGGATTCTCGTTCAAGAGCTCGATCCCCTCGGCCACCGATCCGGCCTCGCTCACCTGCGCTCCCCACTGACGCGCCGCACGCACGAGCGATCGACGCAACGCCTCGTCGTCTTCGACGACCAACACTCGCTTGAGCTGCGCAAGCGGATTTCTCGCGCTCTTAATCCTGGGCTCCGTCATGGCCCCCCATCCTTTTGTTCGAAGCTGCGTGACAGGTACCCCCACCTGCACATCGCGTCTATTGTCGCGGAGACAATGCGCTTGCGGCAAGGAGCTTTGCAGGATTTTCGCGCGAGCTATGCATTTCTCCTCTCAGCCCCTGTGGTCATGAAGCGGTGGCGCGCACGCGTGCGTCCGTACGTAGTCCGACACTGGTGCTGCTGCACCATGCGCTCGCACTTAGAGACGTGCCGGGCGCCATTCGCCTACGAAACGCGCATGCGCGCTGCCTTGCCGGCGTGTCCGCCGCGTGCGCCATGCCACCGTTTCCGCGCTTTTCGAACGCGCGAAATTACCGCGTGTTAGCATTATTTCATCAGCAGCAAGACGAGGAAGGCGCGGACCGGCGTGAGGCAACCATGAGCTTTCGGCGTAACCTCGAGAAGATGGCGCAGATCTACGACGGGATCGCCATCTTCAGCGTCGAAAAGGGCAGCACCACGCATCGCGCCGGGGTGCGCGCGGGCGACATTCTGGTCGCCGTCAACGGCCGCCGGGTTCGCAAGCTCTCCGAGTATGCGAGCGCGCGCAAACTGCGCAGCGATCTGCTCGAGCTCGTCGTCGTGCGCGATGGACGGGAGCTGAAGTTGTGGGGGGGCCACCAGCCGAGCGCCGAGCGTGAGACTGCGCGCGACGGAGCCGAAGCGATGCCGGAGAGCGAGCCGCTCACCTGTCCCTGGCGCGGCGCCACGTAAGGAGCGACCGAGCCGTTCGCGCGGCAAACGAAGGAATTAAGGCAGCGCTTCCGCGAGCACTTGCCCCGTCGAAAGACGGGGCGCGGGGACATGCAGCAAACGCGCGAGCGTGGGCGCGACATCGCGCGGATCGACCGCGCGCGCCACGTGCTGTGCGCGCACGCCCGTGCCCCAAACCACGATCGGCACCTGCGCGTCGTAAGGCCAGGGCGTGCCGTGCATGGCGGTGAGCTTCTCGGGGCTCGTGGCCAACAGCCAATGCTCCTTCGGCACGATGTACACATGACCGGAGCGCTCGGGATGCGTGCTCTGCTCGAGCCGCAGTTTGAACGGGCCCGGCGGCGTCGTCCCCGCAACCAGATCGCTGCGCGCATAGGCCGCGTACACGCCCGGCACCTCGAGCGCGAGCGCGGCGGCG
>CAZYWR010001105.1:0-1589 GCA_964651185.1 uncultured Polyangiales bacterium | reverse complement strand
ACCACGTCGATCGCCACCCAGGCAAACAGCGGCAAGACGCGCGTCGGGCTGCCGCGCAAGAGGTAGAACTGCCGCAGCACGATACCCGCGATCGGACGCAGCTTCACCGGCGCGCCTCCTGTGCGTACGAGAGCGGCTCGCGCGCGACGCGGATGAACAGCTCCTCGAGCGAGCGCGCGCCGTGCTCCCCGGGGAGGCTTTGGGGGCTGCCCTGGAGCAAGATCTGGCCGCGCGACAACAGTAAGACGCGATCGCAGACCTCTTCGACTTCGTACATGTTGTGCGAGGTCCACAGGATGCCCGAGCCGTCCTCGATGGCCAGCGCGCGGATGCGCGCCCGGATCGCGGTCGCGGCGGCCGGGTCGAGCGAGGCGGTCGGCTCGTCCAGCAAGAGCAGGCGCGGGCGGTTGAGCACGGCTTTGGCCAACGCCACGCGCGTCTGCTCGCCGGACGAGAGCACGCCGGTCTTGGTGTGGCGCAGCGCGCCGAGCTCGAACTGCTCGATCACGGTCTCGATCCGTCGCGTCAGGTCGAGGACGCCGTAGATCAGACCGAAGAAGCGCAAGTTCTGCTGCACCGTCAGGTTACCGGGCAAGGGCGCGTACACGGCCGCGAAGTTGGCGTGGGCGAGCGCGCGCGAGCGCCCGCGAGCGAGATCGACGCCTTCGATCGCGACCGCGCCGGAGCTCGGCTCGAGCACGCCCAGGATCATGCTGATCGTCGTGGTCTTGCCGGCGCCGTTCGGCCCGAGCAGGCCCACGATCTCCCCGTGTTGCACGCGAAAGGACAGATCGTCCACGGCGCGGGTCGAGCCGTAGCGCTTGCACAGGTGCTCGACCCGCAGGGCGTCGGGGGAGGGCAGGGACATGCTGGGTGAGCGACCGCGCAGGCGTACGCGGGCCGCTAGATAGCAGCTGGAACGCGCGCTGTCCGGCTCACGCCTCCACGTATACGCGGCGCGTGAACTCCTGCAGCAAGTCGTAGCCGTCCCAGATGCGATGGAAGGTGAGCGCCTGGCCGAGCGGCACCAGGCGGTCGAGCCCGCGTCCAGCGAGCCGGCGTACGAACGCGCGCAGCTCCTCGCGCGCGAAGCCGAAGTGGCCGAGCGTCTGATCGCGGCGGGTGACGAACGGGACGAGCTCGTCGAGCGCGCTCACGTACGCCACGAAGAACAGGCCGGCCCCCGGGTGATCGCGCGAGAAGCCCGCCAGAGACTCCAAGGTCAGCACGCTCAGCTCGCTCGACAGCCGCGCTTGTGCGGCGATACGCCCGTCGAGCGCAGCCTCATAGGTGAACGCGAGCTTGTCGAGCGCCTGGCCCAGGTCGACTTCGTGGCCGCGCGCGCGCACCAACGCCGAGAGCTCGTCGAAGAACAGCCGCGATGCGCTCTCGGCGCGCGCGCGCTCGCCGCACCAGACCACGAGCCGCGGGGACGCGCAGCCGGCCTGGTCGAACCACAGAGCGTCGTTGAAGAAGCGCTGCGCGAGCTGGGCGCGCACGGATGGCTCGGCCGCGAGATAGGGCTCGACCGCGAGCGCGCTGAACGAGAAGCGGTCGCCGAAGCTCAGCTCGCGCGCCCCGGGCGCAAG
>CAZYWR010001104.1:0-1754 GCA_964651185.1 uncultured Polyangiales bacterium | reverse complement strand
AGACCCTGACTCTTCCCATCTTGGTTGACCGCCGAGCCGCGCACCAGCGCCAGCACCCGGTGGCCGTTGCGCTCCGCGTCCGAGAGCCGCTCGAGCAGCAGCATGCCCACGCCCTCGGACCAAGCTGTTCCATCCGCCTTGCCTGAAAATGGCTTGCAGCGCCCGTCCGGCGCGAGCCCGCGCTGCCGGCTGAACTCGATGAAGAGCTCGGGCGTCGTCATCACGGTCACGCCACCCGCGAGCGCGAGCTCGCACTCACCCTGCCGCAGCGACTGACAGGCCAGGTGGAGCGCGACCAGCGATGATGAGCAGGCCGTGTCCACCGTGATCGCCGGACCGTGCAGACCGAGGGCGTAGGCGATCCGCCCGGATGCCACGCTGCCCGCGCTGCCGATGCCGAGATACCCCTCGAGCTCGCGATGGGCCTCGCGATCGCACGACGCGTAGTCGTGATAATTCATGCCCACGAACACGCCGGTCGCGCTGCCCGAGAGCGCCGCGGCGTTCACGCCCAGGCGTTCGAAAGCCTCCCACGCCGTCTCGAGCAAGAGTCGTTGCTGCGGGTCGGTCGCGACCGCCTCACGGCGGCTGATGCCAAAGAACTCGGCGTCGAAGTACGCCGCGTCGCGCAGGAACCCGCCCTTGCACACGCTGGTCTTACCCTTGGCGTCGGGATCTGGATCGTACAACGCCGCCGCGTCCCAACCGCGCTCGCTCGGGAACTCGCCGATCACATCATCGCCGCGCAGCAGCAGGTCCCAGAGTGCCTCGGGAGACGCCACCGGACCCGGGTACCGGCAGCTCATCGCCACGATCGCGATCGGCTCCGCGCGGGCGCGCTCCGCGCGTCCTTGGGCGCGGATCTTTGCCGCGCCTGCGCCCGCGAGCTGGGCGCTCAGGTATTGGCAGAGCGCGCGCGGCGTCGGATAGTCGAACAGTAAGGTAGGCGGCAGCGCGAGCCCCGTCGCCGCGCGCAAGCGCGTGCGCAGCTCGAGCGCCATGAGCGAGTCGAGCCCGAGCTCGGAGAGCGGGCGCTCGAGCGCGATCACCGCGGGCTTCGCCCCGAGCACTGCGCTCGCCGACGACGCGATCAGCTCGCGCACGGCGCGCTCGCGTTCGCCGTCCCGCATCGTCGCCACGTGGACCGCGAACGCAGACGCCGCCCCCGGCGCGCTGCGCCTCGGCACGAGCGTCCGCAAGACCGAGGGCAAGGGCGCCCTCGCCGCGCGCAAGGTCGCCCAGTTCATGCGCGCCGCCACGAGCTGAGCATCCGATCGCACGAGCGCCGCCTCGAGCAGCGCCAGCCCCTGCTCCGCCGACAACGGCTCGATCCCCGCACGCGCGATGCGAGCGAGATCGAGGGCGCTGAGCTGCCCAGTCATCGCGCTGGCCTGCGCCCAGTGGCCCCACGCGACGGAGGTCGCCGCCAGCCCGCGGGCGCGACGATGCTGCGCAAGCGCGTCCAGGAAGACGTTCGCTGCGGCGTAGTTCGCTTGGCCGGCCGAGCCCAACACGCCGGCGGCGGAGGAAAACAGCACGAACGCGGAGAGCGGCAGGTGCTGTGTCAGCTCGTGCAGATGCCAAGCCCCGTCGACCTTGGCCGCGAACACGTGCGCGACCCGCTCGGCGGTCTGCGCGAGCAACACGCCATCATCGATGGTCCCCGCCGCGTGGAAGACCGCGCTCAGCGGGTGCTCGCTTGGAATGGAACGCAGTAAGGCTTCTAGGCTCGCGCGATCAGACACGTCGCATGC
>CAZYWR010001103.1:0-7284 GCA_964651185.1 uncultured Polyangiales bacterium | reverse complement strand
ATTTAGGCCCATCAGCGCGAGGATCTCGCCCTCTGCGGCGCTGAGAGACAAGTCGCCGATGATCTCGCTCTGGCCGTAGCCCACCTTGACGCCACCGACCTGAAACAGATTTGTCTGCATCTGCGCCTCAATGTCCGAGGTAGACTTCGATCACTTTGGGATTGCTCTGAATCATCTCCATGCTGCCCTCGGCGAGCCACTTGCCCTGGTGCAGCACCGTCACCTTATGGGCGATCTGCTTGACGAACTCCATGTCGTGCTCGACCACGATCACGGCGCGCCCTCGACACAGCGTGCGCAAGAGGGTCGCCGTCTGCTCGCGTTCGCCCACGCTCATGCCCGCGACCGGCTCGTCGAGCATCATCAGCTCCGGGTCCTGGATCAAGAGCGAGCCGATCTCGAGCCACTGCTTTTGGCCGTGGCTGAGCTCGCCCGCCGGATCGTGCAGGCGATCGCGCAAGTAGATGAGCTCTGCGACCTCCTCGATGCGCCGCGTGACCTCGGGGGTACGCCGGAACGTCCAGGCTCGAAACCAGCCGCGCCCCGCCGGATAGGCGAGCTCCAAGTTCTCGAACACCGTCAGCGCTTCGTGCACGGAGGGCGTTTGGAACTTCCGGCCCACGCCCTTGCGCGCGATCTGATGCTCGCGCAATCCGGTGAGCTCCGTACCTTGGAACGAGACATGGCCCGAGCTCGGGGGCGTCTTGCCCGAGATGAGGTCGAGCAAGGTGGTCTTGCCCGCGCCGTTCGGCCCAATTACGGCCCGGATCTCGTCCTTGTCGACGTAGAGCGAGAGATCATCGATGGCCTTGAAGCCATCGAAGGAGACGGTGAGGCCCTCCACTTTCAGCAAATACTCGCTCACGAGAGGCCCCCGGGTGCATCACCGGGAGCGCGGCCCGGCTCCGGGGCGACCTTCGGCACACGCGAAAGTCGGGGCACGAACCGGGCCACGAGCCGCCTCAGCGCGCCCGGGTCGAGCCCCGCGATCCCGTTCGGAAACACCATCACCACCGCGATGAACAGCGCGCCGATCAGGAACAACCACAGCTCCGGGAAGCTCTCCGAAAAGTAAGTCTTCCCGAAGTTGACGAGCAGACTGCCGAGGATTGCACCGAGCAGCGACTCGCGCCCGCCCACTGCCGCTGCGATCACCATCTCGATCGACGGAACGATGCCGACGAACGAAGGCGACATGAAGCCAACCTGCAAGGTAAACATCGCCCCTCCGATCGCGGAGAAGACGGCTGCCAGCACGAATACGACGGTTTTGAGGCCGTCGACGTCGTAGCCGGTGAAGCGGACCCGGTCTTCGCGGTCGCGCATCGCGACCAGCACGCGCCCGAGTTTGCTCTGAAGCAGCGTCCGACTCAGGTACATGCAGCCAAAGAGCAGCAGTGCGTTGACGTAGTAGAGGATGACCTTGGCTTGATCCGTTCGGATGTCCCATCCGAGCAGCGTCTTAAGATCGGTAATGCCGTTGACGCCGCCGGTGTAGCCTTGTTGGCCGATGATCAAGATCGATAGGATGGCCGCGATCGCTTGGGTAATGATCGCGAAGTACACGCCACCGACGCGGCGTTTGAACATGGCGAGGCCCAAGACGAGCGCGAGCAGCCCGGGCACGATCGGAATCGCCAGCAACGTGAAGGCCAGGCTCCGGAATGGCACCCAAAAGCTAGGCAGCTCGGTGAGCTGATTCCAATCCATGAAGTCGGGAATGCCCGGCGTGGACTGGATCGCGGTACTGACCGGGTCCGACGCCTCGAGCTTGAGGAACATTGCCATGCAGTAGCCGCCGAGCCCGAAGAACACGCCTTGCCCGAGGCTCAGGATCCCGCCGTAACCCCAGCACAAGACCAAGCCGAGCGCGACGAAGGCATACGTGAGGTACTTGCCGACCAGGCCGAGCCGAAATGCGCTCATGCTGGCCGGAAACACCGCGAAAATGAGCAGGGCGAGCACGAGAAACGCGATGCGTTCGGCCCGGCGCCTCTCTCCAGTTGCGTCCGTGGACTCGAGACCGAACAAGAGGACCGCGACACTACGTACGGACATCATACGCTTCATCTCCTCACGCGCAGCGAGAACAGACCCTGCGGCCGCAGCATCAAGATCGTGATGACACCCAGCAAGGTGAGCACCTTCGCGATCGAGCCGCTCATGAAGAACTCCATGGTGGCCTGCGTCTGCGCGATGCTGAAGGCCGAGGCGACCGCGCCGATCAGACTCTCCGCGCCGCCGAACACGACGACCAAGAAGGTATCGACGATGTAGAGCGAGCCGCTGGTTGGTCCGGTCGAGCCGATCGTAGTGAATGCGGCGCCCGCGACGCCAGCGAGTCCGCAGCCGAGTGCGAATGTGAGACGGTCCACGCGCCTCGTATCGATGCCCGCGGCGCTCGCCATGGTTCGGTTTTGCGTGGTGGCGCGCACGCGGATACCCCAGCGCGAGCGCAAGAGCGCGATGAAGATCGCCGCGGTCAACACGAACGTGAGCCCCATGATCAGCAGGCCGTTGATGGGGATGTCGATCGCGTCGGTCGGTTTGAGCGAGCCCATCAGCCAATCCGGCAAGGTCGCGCTCACCTCGCGCGCTCCGAAGGCCGAACGGAAGGCCTGCTGCATGATCAGGCTCAGGCCCCAGGTGGCGAGCAGGGTGTCGAGCGGCCGATGATAGAGGTGTCGAATCATCAGGTGCTCGATCGCGAGCCCGACCCCGGCGGCGAGCGCGAACGAGACGAAGATGGCAATCACGAAGTACGAATCGAACAACCAGGGCGCCCAGCTCTGGCTGACGGTCGAGAGCACGTAGGTCGTGTACGCACCGATCGTGAGGAACTCGCCGTGCGCCATGTTGATCACGCCCATCTGCCCGAAGATGATCGCGAGCCCGAGCGCCATCAGCAAGAGCACACAGAAGTTGCTCAGACCGTTGAAGCCCTGCATCGCGAAGATCGCGAGGAAGTCGCTCATCGATTCCATAGATCGCTCCCTCACTCGCCTTACTGGTAACCCTCCGGAAATGGGTTCGGCTCGATCAGCTCGGACTCGTAGAGCACGTCGAATTGCCCGTCCGTGCGCGCGCGACCGATGCGCAGCTTGCTCCACAAGTGGTGGTTCGGGTGGATCTTGACGTAGCCTTCCGGAGCTGTCTTGAGCTCGATGCCGGGCGAGGCGGCGACGACTTTGTCGATGTCGAAGCTGCCCGCCTTCTCGACCGCGGCCTTCCACAGCCACGGCCCGAGGTAAGCCGCTTGCGTGACGTCACCGATCACGGACTTTTCGCCCCACTTGGCCTTGAACGCCTTCACGAACGCTTTGTTGTTCTCGTTGTCGAGGCTCTGGAAGTACTTCATGGCGGCGTAGAACCCGACCATGTTCTCGCCGCCGATGCCGAGTAGCTCGTCTTCGGTGACCGAGATGGTCAGTAACGTCTGTTTGTCCGCTGTGACGCCGGCGGCCTTCAGCTGTTTGTAGAACGAGACGTTGCTGCCGCCCACGATGATGGCGTATACCGCGTCCGGCTTTTGCATCTTGATTTTGTTGATCAATGAGCCGAACTGCGTGTGTCCGAGCGGATAATACTCCTCGCCGACCACCTTGCCCTTGAGCACCTTCTCGATGTGCTTACGGGCGATCTTGTTGGAGGTACGCGGCCAGATATAGTCAGAGCCGATCAGGAAGAATGTCTTGGCTTTCTTCTCTTTCTGTAGCCAGTCGAGACCGGCTATGATCTGCTGCGTTGCCTCCTGACCGGTGTAGAAGACGTTCTTGGACTGCTCGAGACCTTCGTAGAAAGTCGGGTAGTAGAGGAGCCCGTTCTCCTTTTCGAATACTGGAAGCACCGCCTTGCGGGAGGCCGATGTCCAACAGCCGAATACCGCCGCCACGCGGTCACCGACCAGGAGCTTCTTCGCCTTTTCCGCAAAGGTGGGCCAATCGCTAGCGCCGTCTTCCTGAATGATCTTGATCTTGCGGCCGAGGATGCCGCCCGTGGCGTTGATCTGTTCGATGGCCAGCTGCTCGGCCTGGATCGAGCCAGTTTCGCTGATCGCCATGGTGCCCGTCGCGCTGTGCAGCTGCCCGACGGTGACTTCGCTCTCGCTGACGGCGAGCGCCTTGGGCGCGAGCTGCGCCGGCGACGGGCCAGTGGGACCTTCGGCGGCTTTCGCGGAAGAACCGCTATCTTTTCCGCACGCGAAAAGACCCAGGCAAAAGCTCAGCGTCAATACGTTGAACGGGAGCCAGAATCTGCTGGATTGGACATTTGCGAGCCGCGCGTTGGCCATGCTGCTGCCTCCTATGGACGGACCCCGAAAACGACTCAGGTCGAGAGTCGAAATGGTTCGCACATGCGGCGAACATGCGGTCCACCGTCCGTGCGTAGGGCTCTTTCGTATGCCTGAGGGTCCTACGCCGGGGGCATTTCCGTGACGTGTTGCGCGAATGCTGTTGACGTAAATTGCGGACGTGCCGCAAAGAAACGCGACAGCGCGCGTCGCGTCAGCAGGCGAGATACGGCTCGAGCTGCTGGCACAACTCGTTCACCGTCGCGCGCGGCAAGTCTTTCGCGACCGTTCCGATCAGGGTGCGTCCGACGAGATCGTCGAGCTCGCCGCGCAACATCCCGAGAAAGCGCGGCGGCGCGATCAACACGAGCTGCGCGAAGGCGCCGCTGCGATAGTCGCGTCCGAGATCTTTCGCGAGCTCGCGCGCGAAGTGCTCGATCGCATGCTCGTGCGCGTCTTGCTCGGCGGCGTACGCGTGGCGCCCTTGTCCGCCGCGGTCGAAGCTACGCCCGGGCCGGTCTTCCTCGAACTCGCCCACGTGGCGCCGTCCGTCTTCGAAGTCGGTGCTGCTCAGCTGCAGCAAGCCCTTGCCCGGGCCGCGGTTTTCGAACGAGCGCGCACCCGCGTCATGCGCGACCAGGACTCGCGTGATCGTCATCGATCTGATCGTAAGCCTGGGCCGCGGCGCGGCTAGTCTTAAGTAGGCTGTGCTCGTAGGAGGCGCGATTGTCGAGCTGCTCCCGATTAGGGGGATGCGGCATGCGTGGCGTCCGGCGCGGTGGGACGGCTGGCGGCGAGCAGGGAGCTCTCGAGATCGCTGAGCACGTTCATGTAGTTGATGAACGCTTCGTACGGGCTCTCGTAGGGGCTGAAGTAGGCGTGGACATCCCCGTCGCTGAACCACTTCGTGCACATGTAATAGAAATGGTCGGAGGTCGTGAGCTTGCGCCAGAGCGCGAGCAGGGTGGGGTTGTTGCGGCGCTTGATGCGCTCGCCCAGCAGGAAAATGCGCTCGAGAGCGCGCGTCTGCATCTCGTTGCCGCGCCAGGCGGAGAGGTCGCGTTCGCGATCGGCCCAGGAGACCGTGCGCGGAAACGAGAGCGGCGCAGCTCCAGGATAGCGAGCGAGCGTCTCGCTCGGCGTCGCGAAGCGCCAGCCCGTGCGAGCGAGCAGCGCGCTCGGCAGATGCTCCAGGAATTCGAAGATGCCGGTGTCGGCCCACTGGTGCTCGCCGAAGGTCTCGTAGTCGAGGAACAAGTTCACGGTCTGTGCTTCGCCGACCTGGTGCAACCAGCGCGCGAACTTCTCGGCCGTGAGCGGGTGATGCGCCCAGGCGCGGTCGGAGAAGCGGAACGCGATGTCGTCCGACAATCGGTAGTTCTTCAGCAAGAGGCCGAGTCCGCGCGCGTCATCGGGCGCGGCGCAGTAGACGAAGTTGGGGCTACGCCAGTCGAGGATGTCGTCGGCCCCTTCGGCCAGCACGCCACGGAAACCGAGCGCGGCCAGCTCGCGGCCGATCTGGTCGTCGTAGATGAGCTCCGTGTTGCGGAAGCAGGTGGGCGTGATCCCGAACACGCTCTTCATCAGCCGTCCATGCAGCGCCACTTGCTCGCGAAACTCGGGCAGGTCGTAGAGCACGCTCAGGGAATGGTAATAGGTCTCCGCCAAGAGCTCGACCGCGCCGGTCGCGACCAGCGCTTGAAAGCTCTCGAGCGCCTCGGGCGCGTACAGCTGCATCTGCTCGATCGCCACGCCGCTGAAGGAAAATGCCACGCGAAAGCGCCCGTCGTGGCGCTCGATCAGGTCGAGCAGGAGCGCGTTGGTCGGCAGATAGCATTTGCGCGCCACCCTGCGCATGAGGTCGCCGTTGAGCGCGTCGTTGAAGTAGTCGTGGGTGCGGCCGATCTGAAAGACGTCGTAGCTGCGAACGCGGTAAGGCTGATGAACTTCGAAATAAAAGCACACGGACGGCATGTCGCCTCCCCCCTGCGCGCGCGCTCGTCAGGCCCCCCCTAGCGCGCGCTGGTAGACCCGCTTCACTTTGGCTGCTGCAGCTTCCCAGTGCACGCGCCGTACCTCTTCGCGAGCCATGTCCACGATGCTGCTGCGCAGCTCCGGGTAGCGCAAAATCGCCACGATCTGCGCCGCGAGCTTGTGGACGTCCCAAAAGTCGACCTTGAGCGCGTGATGTAGGATCTCGGAGGCGCCGGACTGACGCGACAGCACCACCGGCGTCTCGTAGCTCATCGCCTCGAGCGCCGAGATCCCGAACGGCTCCGAGACGCTGGGCATGACGTATACGTCGGCCGTCGAAAACAGCCGCTCGACCGCCGCGCCGCGCACGAAGCCCGGGAACTGGAAGGCCTGCTCGATGCCCAGCTGCCGCACGCGCTCGACGAGGCGAGGCAGCATGTCGCCGTCGCCCGCCATCACGAAGCGCGCGTCCGGGATCTGTTCGAGCACCTTCGCGGCCGCCTCGACGAAGTAGTCGGGGCCCTTCTGGAAGGTGATGCGGCCGAGGAACAGCACCATAGGCTGCCCGTTCAGGCTTTCGTCGCGGTAGGCGCGCACGGTGCGCGGGGCGTACGTGCCGTTGTGCACCACGTCGATGCGCTCCGCCGGAACGCCGTGGAGCTCGCGTACCATGCGCGCCGTGTAGTGGCTGACCGGGATGACGCGCGTGGCGGCGCGCAGGCCCGCGCCCTCCAGGCCCACGATCGCCGGATTGCTGCCCCCTCCGCTGCGATCCTGCTCCAGGCTGTGCACGTGCGCGACCATGGGGATGCCGTGCCGCTCGGCGACCCGCACCGCGGCAGGAAAGGTCATCCAGTCGTGCGCGTGGACGAGCTGCGGGCGGCGATTCGCGCAGTAGCTTGCGACGCGCTCGGCGTAGCGCATCACCTCGCCGAACAGATCGTCGCCGTAATGCGGGCCGCGCGCGCCCGCGCTCCCCTCGCCCGCGCCCTCGGAGCGGGCGGCGGCTGCCGGGGCCG
>CAZYWR010001102.1:0-1597 GCA_964651185.1 uncultured Polyangiales bacterium | reverse complement strand
CGTACATCGCCAGATCGGCGGCGGTGAAGAGCGCCGGTCCCGAGAGCACGTCGCCCGGGCGCACCATCCATTTTCGGAAGGGCATGCGCATGCGCAGAAAGCCGGGCCGTAGCTCCTCGATGGAAAAGTACTTGGGCTCTCGCTCGAAGCCGCCGGTGATGAGCTGCTCCACCTGCGCTGCGCTCAACTTCAACTCCATGGACCGCTCCCGCTTCGCCGCCTTCGTTCGCGCGCGCCTCGGCTCACGGCGCGATCAGGGCCGGCAGCCGGATATGCAGGCGCAGCGCGCCGTCGGCGACCGCGAGGCCGGTGAGCTCGAGCACGTCGAACAGCTGCGAGAGGCCACGCTGCAGGGCGGCGCGCACCGCCGGGACACTGCGCAGATCGACGCGCACGTCTCCACCCTCGCGTTCGGCGATGGCGTCGTAGACCGGGTTGAGGACGCGGCCGAAGAAGGGGGCCCACAGCGTGTGCGCGATCAGCGCCGCGATCGCCCCGATCAGGTCGCGCACCTCGGCGCGCCCCGCGAGCTCCTCGGGCACGACTCGAAAGCACACCTCTTTGGCCCCGCGCGGCGCGAAGCGGGCCGCGAGCGGCTGCACGCTCAGGTTGACGGTCTGGCCCTCCGTGAAGGTCGCCTGGATCCAGATGCGCTCGTCGCGGCAGATGGCGCTCGCTTCCCGCACACCCGCCACGCGGGTCAGCGCTTTCGCGATCTGACGGTCGGTGATCGAGGAGGCCTGGGCCAGCGCTTCGCGCAGGACTTTCTGAAGTTGAGCGAGCGGACCGCCCAGACGGCGAACCGCACCGTCCGCGAACCCGCGCACGAAGCTACGAATTAAGTCAGAGCGGTTTCCCATGATCATTCGCCCAGTGGGGCCGCCGCGAAGGCGCTGCATGCGTCGAGGTCGTGCCCGCTTGCGCCGGTGTCGTCAGGTTTTCCCCCGGCCAGGCGCGCGCGCAAGGGCCCGCGCTGCATCGGCGTCAGCTCGCCGCTGCCCATGAACGTGCGTAGGAGGCGGGCCGAAGGATCGGGCGCGCCGAGCAACGCCTCGAGCGCCTCGGTCGCGCGGGCGCCGCCTTGCCCGGGCACCCGTAACGAAAAGGCGATCGGCACGAGCCCGCCGGTCAAGCCGGCGCGCGCGAGCGCCGGGCCTCCGGCGCCCACTTCGACCGTCCGCAGGTAATCCGCGACGTCGATGGTGCGCTGGATGCCTTTGACCTCGCGCCGTACGCGCAGCGGGCCGGCCCGCCGTTCGGCGATGTATGCCGCCAGCGCTGCGCTGCCTGCGATGCCGAGTGCCTCGAGCGTGGCCGCGGGCAGGCCGGCGACGTAATCGGCGCGATCGATCGCGCGCGAAAGCCCGGGGTCCCCAGGCTCGAGCAGCACGGCGTCGGTGAACTCGATGCCTTCGAGGCTCGCGCCGGTCAGCCGGGCATGGATCGCCTGCGCATCGAGCTCGGGCGTCTCGACCAACTTCACGTCCGCGTATTCGGCGAAGCTCGCCACGCCGAGCGGCAGCGCCGGCCCGAAGGTCAGCTCCGGCTTCGGATGAAAGCCACGCGAGTAGTAGAGCGGCAGCTCGAGCCGGCGGAA
>CAZYWR010001101.1:0-2698 GCA_964651185.1 uncultured Polyangiales bacterium | reverse complement strand
CGGCCGGCACCCCGCGCGAGGGCTATCCGATCGAGCTCGCCGCGCTCTGGCTGCGCTGTCTGCGGCAGCTCGACCGGCTCGGTGTGCGCTTGCCCGATCACGACCTGGCGCACCAGGCGGAGCTCACGGCGCGCTCCCTCGAGCGCTTCTATCGCCCCGAGCTCGGCTACTGCGCCGACACCCTGCACGCGGCCGCAGGCGTGCCCGCGAGCGAAGCCGCCGCCGACGACCACTTACGCCCGAACCAGCTCCTGCCGGTGAGCCTGGGCGTTTTTGCGGGGGAGAGAGCGCGCGCGATCGTCGCCGCGGCCGAGCGCTATCTGCTCGTCCCCGGCGGTGTGCGCACGCTCGCGCCCAAGCCCGTGCAGTTCGAGCTGCCCATCCGTGGCGCGAGCGGGCAGCTCTTGAATGATCCGCGCGCTCCTTACGCGGGCCACTACGCGGGCGACGAGGACACGCGCCGCAAGCCCGCTTACCACAACGGCACCGCCTGGGTCTGGTGGCTGCCCATCTACTGCGAGGCGCTCGTCGTCGCCTGGAACCGCGATCCCGCCGCCGTGGCAGCGGCGCGCGCTGTGCTCGGCTCGACTGGACGGCTCCTGCAGGAAGGCTGCCTCGGCCAGCTCCCCGAGATCCTCGACGGCGACGCACCGCACGCGCAGCGCGGCTGTGACGCGCAAGCCTGGAGCGTCACCGAGACCTTACGCGTCTGGTTGAAGCTGGCCTGAGCGCAGGCAGTGTGGCGAACGGCCTCGGTCACACGCGCTCCCCGCGACGGAAACTTCGTCGTCGCGCGCGCGCACGCGTTACGGCGCGCGAAGCGCGTGGCATAACGCGGAGCATGAAGACACGCGCAGCCGTTGCATTCGAGGCAGGCAAGCCGTTGGTGATCGAAGAAGTCGAGCTCGAGGGACCGCACGCGGGCGAAGTGCTGGTCGAGATCAAGGCCACGGGCGTCTGCCACACCGACGAGTTCACGCGCTCCGGCGCCGATCCCGAGGGGCTGTTCCCGGTGATCTTCGGCCACGAGGGCGCAGGCGTCGTCGTGGACGTCGGTCCCGGGGTCACCGCGCTCCAGAAGGGCGACCACGTCATCCCGCTCTACACGCCGGAGTGTCGCGCCTGCAAATCTTGCCTGAGCCGCAAGACCAACTTGTGCACCGCGATCCGCGCCACGCAAGGCAAGGGCTTGATGCCCGACGGCACGAGCCGCTTTTCGCTCGGCAAAACGAAGATCCACCACTACATGGGCTGCTCGACCTTCTCGCAGTTCACGGTGTTGCCGGAGATCGCGCTGGCCAAGGTCCGCGAAGACGCGCCCTTCGACAAGATCTGCTACGTCGGCTGCGGCGTGACCACCGGGATCGGCGCGGTGCTGTTCACGGCCGAGGTCGAGCCGGGCGCGAACGTGGTCGTGTTCGGCCTCGGCGGCATCGGCTTGAACGTCATCCAGGGCGCGCGCATCGCCGGCGCGGACATGATCGTAGGCGTCGACATCAACCCGGCACGCGAGGCGATGGCGCGCAAGTTCGGGCTTACTCACTTCGTCAACCCGCGCGAGGTGAAGGGCGACCTGGTCGGTCACCTGGTCGAGCTCACGAAAGGCGGCGCCGACTACAGCTTCGAGTGCGTCGGCAATGTGCAGCTGATGCGCCAAGCGCTCGAGTGCTGCCACCGCGGCTGGGGCGTGAGCGTGATCATCGGCGTCGCGGGCGCGGGCCAAGAGATCTCGACCCGTCCCTTTCAGCTCGTCACGGGCCGAGTCTGGAAGGGAACGGCCTTCGGCGGGGCGCGCGGCCGCACGGATGTCCCGAAGATCGTGGACTGGTACATGGAGCGTAAGATCGACATCGACAGTCTGATCACGCACAAGCTGCCGCTGGCGCGCATCAACGAGGCGTTCGATCTCATGCACGAGGGGAAGTCGATCCGCACGGTCGTGGAGTTCGCGTGACACCGCTCCAGATCACGTTGCGCAACGAGCACCGCGCGTTCGAGGGCGTTCAGGGCTTCTACGAGCACCAGAGCGAAGAATGCAAAGGTCCGATGCGCTTCGCGGTGTACCTGCCGCCGGCGGCGCTGCGCGGTGAAGAGGTCCCCGCGCTCTACTTCCTGGCGGGCCTGACTTGCACCGAAGAGACGTTCGCGATCAAGGGCGGGGCCCAGCGCCGCGCGGCGGCGCTCGGGCTCGCGCTCGTCACCTGCGACACCAGCCCGCGCAGCGCGCGTTTTCATGGCGACGACGAGTCTTGGGACTTCGGCCAAGGCGCGGGGTTTTACCTCGACGCCAGCGAGCCGCCTTGGTCGAGCGCCTACCGCATGGAGAGCTACGTCACGCGCGAGCTGCGCGAGCTGATCGAATCGAGCTTCCCCATCCTCGACGACGCGCGCGGCATCTTCGGCCACTCCATGGGGGGCCACGGCGCGCTCAGCCTCGCGCTCCGCCATCCGGAGCTCTATCACAGCGTCTCGGCGTTCGCGCCCGTCGTCGCTCCGAGCCAGGTGCCGTGGGGCGAGAAGGCGTTCTCGCGCTATCTCGGCGCGGACCGCAAGCGCTGGGCCGCTCACGACACGGTGGAGCTCCTGAAGACGCGCCGCCACCCGAGCACGCTGCTCGTCGATCAAGGCACGCGCGACAAGTTCCTCGAGGAGCAGCTGCGCCCGGAGCTGCTGCAGGCGGCGTGCGAGCAGAGCGGCC
>CAZYWR010001100.1:0-2274 GCA_964651185.1 uncultured Polyangiales bacterium | reverse complement strand
AGCTCGGCCGCCTGCTGGCCGAGGTCGACTTCAGCAAGACCCTGGTCATCTTCATCGGCGACAACGGCGTGCCGCCGCCCGTGAAGGACGCGCATACCGGGCTGCGCGATGCGAAGGGCAGCGTCTACGAGGGCGGCGTGCGCGTGCCGCTCATCTTCGCGGGCGCCGGCGTCACGCGCCGCGGCCGCGAGGACGACCTGTTCGTCTCGTCCGACCTCTACGCGACGATCCTGGAGCTCACCGGCGTGGCCGTGCCGCAGGTCAACAACAGCTACAGCGTCAAGCGGCTGCTCACCGACGCAGCCGGCACGAGCGGGCGCACGCACTCCTTCACGGAGACCTCGAACGGCACGAGCAACCGCCAGTACGCGATCAAGGACCGTCGCTTCAAGCTGGTCAACAACGTCGGCAGCTGGGAGCTGTACGATCTGGTCGCGGATCCGCACGAGACGAACAACCTCTACGCGAGCAAGCCGCATGCGGCGGCGCTCGCCAGCCTGCAGGCGGAGCTCGCCAAGCTCAAGGCCGACGCGCGACCCGGCTACTTCCAGTGAGATAGCCGCGAGCGCATCCGGGGGAAGAAGCTTAGAACGCACGAACTCCGAGCATGCGCAGCCGGCTCATCATCCTCCTCGGCGTCGCCGCGGCGATCTTGTTCGCCTGCCGGCGCGCCGATCCGACGCCCAAGCAGACACGAGCCCCGCGAAGCGTGCCCGAGCCGACGCTGCGGCCGGGGCGCGAAGACTTCGTGGGCTCCGCCGCCTGCGCGCCGTGTCACCGCCCGCAAAGTGAAGCCTACGCCGGCTCTCACCATGCCAAGGCGCTCTCGATCGCGAGCCCCGAGCTAGCGAAGGCGCGCTTCGACGGCGGCCACTTCACGTCGAAGCGCGGCGGCTCCACGAAGTTCGCCCTCCATGACGGCGCTCCGCTCGTGATCGCGCCCATCGCAGGCGCCAAGTCAGTGAGCTACCCGATCACGCACGTGTCCGGCGTATGGCCGATCGAGCAGTACGTCGTGGCGACCGAGCGCGGCAAGCTGCAGGCGCTCGGCGTGGTGTGGGACAGCCGCACGGCGGCGGAAGGCGGAAACCGCTGGTTCCATGTCTACGGTCCGAACGGCATCGGGCCCGACGATCCGCTCTTCTTCACGTCGCCGGCGCAGAACTGGAATCACATGTGCGCGGAGTGCCATTCGACCTGGGTCGAACGCCGCTACGATCCCCAGGCCGACAGCTTCGATACGCGCTGGGCCGAGCTCTCGGTCGGTTGCGAGGCCTGTCACGGGCCGGGCGCCGCGCACGTTCGCGCCGCGCGCGCGACGCCTGCTTCGATCGCACCGCTGCCCGCGCGGCTGAAGTCGTCTGCGCCATGGGCGCCGTCCGCCAGCGGCAGTCCCATGCCGCACGCGCAAGACGGCGTGGAAGTGGAGGTCTGCGCGCCTTGCCACAGCCGGCGCGAGCCGCTCAAAGAAGGCTTTCTCGCCAGCGACCCGTTCCTCGATTCGTTCGCGCCCGAGCTGCTGTCGCCGGGGCGCTATCATGCCGACGGCCAAGTCGAGGGCGAAGTCTACGAGTGGGGCTCGTTCGTGCAGAGCCGCATGTACCGAGCGGGCGTGCGCTGCTCCGACTGCCACGAGCCGCACTCCGGCCAACTTCAGGCGCAGGGCGATGGGCTCTGCGTGCGCTGCCACGAGCCGGCACGCTTCGACGTGGAAGCGCACTCGCACCACGCCGTCGGAGATGCGCCGCACTGCATCGACTGCCACATGCCGCCGAGCACGTTCATGCAGATCGACGTTCGCCGCGATCACTCGATCCGCATCCCTCGGCCCGATCACAGCGTCGCGTTCGGAACGCCCAACGCATGCAACGTGTGCCATGCAGACAAGTCAGCGACGTGGGCGAGCGCGCAGGTCGCGAAGTGGAATCCGAAAGCGCGCCCGCACTTCGTCGAAGCGCTCGGCAGAGATCGCCAAGGCGCGCTCGACGCGCCGCTCGCCTTGCGGACGATCGCTGCAGATCCCGCGATTCCAGCGATCGCACGCGCGACGGCGCTGGCACGTCTGAGCCAATACCCAACGCCAAAGACGACCGAGGCACTGCGCGCGGCGCTCCGTAGCCCCGAGCCGCTCGTGGTCTACGGCGCGGTGCTGGGCACGGCGCAGCTCCCCTCCCAGCAGCGCACGCCGCTGCTGTTGCCCATCGTGAATCATCCGGTCCGTGCGGTCCGCGTCGAAGTGGCGAAGCTGCTCGCGGGCGCGCCGCTCGCCGAGCT
>CAZYWR010001099.1:0-1890 GCA_964651185.1 uncultured Polyangiales bacterium | reverse complement strand
TCGCGGGACCATCAGCGGCGCGCCGGACTCCGCGTTCCGGCTCGCGCTGTCGCGCGCGCGACGAGGAGCTCTGCGCGCT
This sequence comes from uncultured Polyangiales bacterium, assembly GCA_964651185.1. Classification (GTDB taxonomy): domain Bacteria; phylum Myxococcota_A; class Polyangia; order Polyangiales; family DASUME01; genus DASUME01. Next base: position 1,811 of record CAZYWR010001099.1, on the reverse strand, counting down.
CGATCTGTCGAGCTGGCGCCTGGCGTTCTGCGGCGCGGAGCCGATCCGCGCCGAGAGCTTGCGCGGCTTCGCGCAGCGCTTCGCGGCCTGCGGCTTCGCCGCGAGCGCGCTGACGCCTTGCTACGGCTTGGCGGAAGCGACGCTGATGGTGAGCAGCGCGCGCGCGGGCGAGGGCGTGCGCGACGTGCGCCTCGCGCGTAGCGCGCTCGGCGCGCGCGGCGCCGCGGTCGAAGCCGAGGGCGACGAACCGGCTTCGGCGCTCGTCGACTGCGGCGCGCCCGCGCTCGGTGTGCGGGTACGCATCAGCGATCCGCAGAGCGGGCGCGAGCTCGACGAGCAGCAGGTGGGCGAGATCTGGGTCGCTGGGGAGGCGGTCGCGCGCGGCTACTTCGGCGACGACGCGGCGAGCGCGCACGTGTTTCGCGAGATCGAGCTCCCTGACGGCGCGCGCGAGCGCTTCCTGCGCACGGGGGACCTCGGCTTCTTACGCGGAGGAAGGCTGTTCGTCAGCGGGCGCCTCAAGGACCTGATCGTCGCGCGCGGACAGAACGTGTACCCGCAGGACGTCGAGCGCGTGGTCGAAGCGCAGTCCGGGCTGGTGCGCGCCGGGCGCGTCGCGGCGTTCGCGGTGCCGGGCGCCGAGGGCGAGCGCATCGGTGTGGCAGCGGAGCTCGCTCCGCCTGCGCTCGCGCAAGCGCGCGCCGAAGATGGCGCGCGGGCGGGCGTGGACGCGCTGCAGCGCGCGCTCGCGGAGGCCTTCGACGAGTCGGCGGCGCTGGTGCTGCTGCTGCGGCCGGGCACGCTGCCGCGCACCTCGAGCGGCAAGCTGCGGCGCTCGGCCTGCCTCGCCGAGTACGAAGCGGGCTCGCTTCAGCCCTTGTACGCGGGACGCCAGGAAGATCGGCCGCAGGCGCTCCAGGCCGAGCACGTCGCGCCGCGCACCATGACCGAGCACGTGCTCTCCAGCTTGTGGAACGAAGTGCTCGGTCCGCGCGCGCGCAGCGTGCTCGCGGATTTCTTCGCGGAGGGCGGCGAGTCGATCGCGGCGGGGCGCTTGCACGCGCGCATTCAGGCCATGTTCGGCGCGCGCTTGTCGTTGGCGCAGCTGTTCGAGGCGCGCACGATCGCCGATCAAGCGAGGGTGTTGGAGTCGCACACGGGGCTCGCGCTGCCGCAGGCGAACGCGCCGGCGCCGAAGATCGCGCGCACGGCGGCCGCGCGGCATCCGCTCTCGGCGGCGCAGCGCGGCCTGTGGTTTCTGCATAAGCTGCAGGGCGCGAGCGCGGCCTATACGGTGCGCGCTTCGCTCACGCTCCACGGTCTGCTCGACGTCTCGGCGTTGCGCGCGGCGATCGAGCAGCTGGTCGCGCGTCATGAGATCTTGCGCGCGCGCTTTCACGAAGACGACGCGGGGACGGTGCACTGGAGCGCCGGCCCGGCCGAAGGCGCCTACACGGTCGCGCTGTGCGAGGGCGACGACGCGCAGGCCGCCGCCCTGCTGAGCGGACCGTTCGCGCTGCAAGCGGAGCCATTGCTGCGCGTGCTCGTGACGCGGCGCGGCCCGCGCGAGCACACCCTGACGCTCGCCGCGCCCCACTTGATCGCGGATGGCGCCGCGGCGACCGTGATCCTGGCCGAGATGGCGCAGGGCTACGCGGCCTCGCGCCGAGGCGCGTCGACGGAGCTCGCGCCGCTCGCGCTTCAGTACGGCGATTATGCGCGCTGGGAGGGCGCGCAGTCGGAGGCGCGCGCGGACGCGGAGCAGCGCGCGCTCGCGTACTATCGCGAGCTGCTCGGCGATGCGCTCGAGC
>CAZYWR010001098.1:0-7237 GCA_964651185.1 uncultured Polyangiales bacterium | reverse complement strand
AGGAAAAAGTGGTATTTGGCGGGCGTGATGCGCTCGCGCTGCTCCATGTATAGCGGCGTCACGAAGCCGGGATCGCCTCGATAGAGCAGCTCGGGAAGACGCAGGAAGTCCTCGATGTCGCGGCCGGGTCGATGCTCGCGGATGCCGATGGTCACGAGCTCACACCTCGACGCTCGGGCCGACCATGCGCTCGGGACGAACCTCCGCGTCGAACTCCTCCGGCGTGAGCAGCTTGAGCTCGACCGCCGCCTGCTTGAGCGTCTGCCCAGTCTTGTGCGCGTGCTTGGCGATCTTGGCCGCGTTGTCGTAGCCGATCTTGCGGTTGAGGGCGGTCACGAGCATCAGCGAGTTGTCGAGGTTGCGCTTGATCACCTCGCGGTTGGGCTCGATGCCGTAGGCGCAGTTGTCGCGGAAGCTCTGCGCCGCGTCGGCGAGCAGGCGCGTCGACTGCAAGAGGTTGTAGGCGAGCACCGGCTTGAACACGTTCAGCTCGAAGTTGCCCTGGCTGCCGGCGAAGCAGATGGCGGCGTTGTTGCCGAACACCTGCACGCACACCATGGTCATGGCCTCGGACTGGGTCGGGTTGACCTTGCCGGGCATGATCGAGCTGCCCGGCTCGTTTTCGGGGATCGTGATCTCGCCGATGCCGGAGCGCGGGCCGGAAGCCAGCCAGCGGACGTCGTTGGCCATCTTCATCAGCGCCGCCGCGAGCTGCGAGAGCGCGCCGCTCGTGCCGACGAAGCTGTCGTGCCCGGCGAGCGCCGCGAACTTGTTGGGCGCGCTGACGAACTTGCGCCCGCTGATCTCCGAGATCTTGGCCGCCGCGAGATCGCCGTAGCGCGGGTGTGCGTTCAGGCCCGTGCCGACCGCCGTACCGCCCACGGCTAGCTCCTTGAGCTGGCTCAAAGTCAGCCTGATGGCTTCGAGCGCGTGATCGATCTGCGCGACCCAGCCGCTTATCTCCTGCCCCAAGGTCACCGGGGTCGCGTCTTGCAGGTGGGTGCGGCCGATCTTGATCACGTCGGCGTAGGCCTTGGCCTTCTGGTCGAGCGTGGCGCGCAGCTTTTGCACGCGCGGGAACAGGGAGTCTTCGATCAGCTCGACGGCGGCGATGTGCATCGCGGTGGGATAGGTGTCGTTCGACGACTGCGACATGTTGACGTGGTCGTTCGGGTGCACCGGCTTCTTGCTGCCGCGCTTGCCGCCGGCGAGCTCGATCGCGCGGTTGCTGATCACCTCGTTCACGTTCATGTTGCTCTGCGTCCCGGAGCCGGTCTGCCAGACCACGAGCGGGAAATGATCGAACAGCTTGCCCTCAATCACCTCGTCGGCGGCCTTGACGATCAGGTCCTTCAGCGCCGGATCGAGCAAGCCGAGTTCGGCGTTCGCGAGCGCCGCGGCCTTCTTGAGGATGCCGAACGCGCGGATCACTTCGCGCGGCATCTTCTCCTCGCCGATCTTGAAGTTCTGCAGCGAGCGCTGGGTCTGGGCGCCCCAGTAGCGGTCGTCGGGTACTTCGATCTGTCCCATCGAGTCGGTTTCGATTCGGGTCGCCATGGCCGAGCTCTCCTCAGAAATTGCTCGCACGCGGCAGCGCGCGCCTCGCCGCGCGGTGCGCGGGTGAGGCGTAGCACAGAGCCGTCGAAGCGCGCGCCGTCGGGTTCGGCCGCGCCGCGAGGACGCCGGCCGCCGCGCGCGGGCCGCACCTCTCCACACGCGGGCCGCACCTCTCCACACGCGTGCTGCGCCCGGGCACCCGCCCATGGAGCGCAGGTCTCGGGCGAAAGCTGCGGCCGCCGCGTTTTAGCCGCGCATTTCCTCACGCTCGCCTGGCCGGGCGCGCCCGCGCCGTGCGCTTTTCACCTGCCGCCGGTGCAGAAGCGATATCGTTTTCTCATGCGCCCTGTCCTGGTCGCTGTGCTCGCGCTCTTCGCAAGCCTTCCGGCCCGCGCCGACGGCGATCCGTCTGCGCTCCGCGAGCGGCTCACCCACCTCGCGCCGGCCGGGCCGGATGGGTCGGCCAAGATCTCGGAGAGCGTGCGCACGGGCATCGCACATGTGATCGACGTCGCCGAGCACATCGCGCGCGGCTTCCCCGAGCAGGCGGCCGAGTGGCGGGCGCGCGCCGTGCGCTACCTGGATCTCGCAGAGCGCGGCGAGGATCCGTACCTGGCCGAGCGCGGCCGCATCGTGAGCCGCGGCTACCGCTCTCCCATCTCGCAGCGCATCCAGGGCTACACGGTCTACGTCCCGCCTGATTACACGCCGGAGCGCAGCTGGCCGCTGATGATCGTGCTCCACGGTGGCTCCTCGAACGGCAACCTGTTCCTGGGCGTCGTGCTCGGCAACAACATGGATTGGAAGACCTACGACCGGCACCTCTGGGATCGCTACGAGCCCCGCTGGTCGCCGGAGTTCATCGTCGCTGCGCCGGATGGTTACGGGCAGGTGCTGTGGCGCTGGATGGGCGAGCAGGACGTGCTCGATGTCATCGCCGATGTGTCGCGCAACTACCGCGTCGACGCGGACCGCGTCGTGCTGATGGGTTTGTCGAATGGCGGGGTGGGCGCGTACTCGATCGGCTCCCGCCACGCATCACGCTTCAGCGCCGTGCTGGCGATCGCGGGCGCGCCGAGCTGGATTCAATACGCAGGTGCCGGCTCCGTGCCGAGCCTCGAGGCAACGCTGATGCGGCCCTGGAACGCGTTCGATCTGGCCGAAAACTGGTACGACACCGACTTTCGCTACTACCACGGCACCGTCGACCCTGGGCCGATGCGCCCGGCCTACGTGCACGAGCTCGATCGCGGCCTCGCGGAGCGCGGCATCCCGCACCACGGACAATGGTACGAAGCGGGCCACGACCTCCTCTACATCGTGCATCGGCACGGCAAGATCTACGGCGAGCTCGAGGGGGTGCGGCGCCCGACGCGGCCCGCCGAGGTGCATTTGGTGAGCGGCGACTACCGGGCCGCGCGCCAGCATTGGCTCGAGCTGACGCGCTTCGAACGCTATCCGGAGCTGGCCCGCTTGGTCGCCAAAGCAGCCGGGACCCGCATCGACGTCAGCACGGACAACGCAGCAGCATTTGCCATAGATCTGCAGGAGGCGCCGGTCGCGGGCGACCAGCTCGCGCTCTACGTGGACGGCGCGCGCGTGTTCGAGGGAAAGCGCGCGCAGCTCGGCGCGCGCGTCGAGTTGGTGAAGCGCGCGGGTTGGGAGCTCGGGCGGCCGCACGACCAAGGGTTGGTGAAGCGGCCGGGGCTGAGCGGGCCGCTCACCGACGCTTACTACGACCGCATGGTGCACGTGTACGGAACGCAGCGGCCCGAAAACCAAGCAGCCCTGAAGCAGATCGCCGAGAAAGGGGCGCGCGGCTATCCGCTCTGGCTTTGGACCGTCGAGCAGGAAGTCGTGCCCGACAGCGCGGTCACGCCGGAGCTCGCGCGCAGCGCGCACCTCGTGCTCTACGGCACGCCGGGCGACAACGCCGTGCTCGATCGGCTGTCGCCCAAGCTGCCGATCCGCGTCGACGGCGAAGCGGTCGAGCTCGGCGCACGACGCTTCGCGCAGAAGGGCGTGGGCACTCGCTTCATCTACCCGAACCCCGAAGCGTCCGAGCGCTACGTCGTGGTGTTCAGCGCGCCTAGCGTCGACGGCGTGCGGCGCGGGCTGAACTTACCCGATTTCGTGCCCGACTATGTCGTGTACGACAGCGCCAGCGCGAGCGCGCGACCGCGCCTCGTGCCCGGACGGGTCGCACCGGTGCGCGGCTTCTTCGATGCGCGCTGGCAGCTCCAAGCCGACCGCGAGGCCGCCCCCGGAGCGGAGCGCGAGAGACGGTGAAGCAGGCTCTTTTCTGGATCCGCCGGGGCGAACCGTGCGAACGGCGAAGGATGCGGTCGCTCGCCCTACTCGCGCTGGCGGCCCTCGGCGCGGCCGGCTGCGCCGGGCGGGATGCGCCGAGCGCGCGCCCCGATGCTGGCGCAGAGCTCGCGTTGACCAGCATCGCGGTGGCCGGACGCGCTCCCTGGCTCATCGCCCCGGATCCGATCGAGCGCAGCTATCCAGCTTACGGGCTGACGCTTTATCACATGACCAACCTCTACGAGGCGCCGCGCAAAGACGCGCGCGTGCTCGGCTACCTGCGGCGCGGTGCGCGCTTTCGCACCAGCGAAGAGGGCGGGCGCGACGGCTGCGCAAAGGGCTGGTTCGAGGCGCTGGGCGGCGGCTACGTATGCCACGGCGAGGGCGCACTGGTGGACAGCACGCCGCCCAAGGCACAGGACCCGCCCGGCTTGCCCGCGCTCTCGGATCCCCTGCCCTACCGCTACGTGAAGGTCACGGGAAAGGACGTGCCGCAGTACCTGCGCATGCCGACGCCGGATGAGGAAGCGGCCGTGCAGGCGGCGCTCGCGCTGCCCGTGCGCGGCGACGCCGGCGCCAACGCACTGCCGCCCTTGCCGCCGGCGTTGGCGGCGCTCGTGCGCTCGCGCATGCAGCCGGGCTTCTACGTCAGCGTGGATCGCGAGGTGCGCGACGAGGCGACTGGACGTCTGTTCGTGCGCACGGTGCGCGGCGGCTACCTGCGCGCCGAGCAGCTGGTCGACGCGAAGCTGCCGGACGGGCTCGGCGTCGCGCTCGGCGGCAACCGCCAGCTGCCGATCGCCTTCGTGTACCGGAACGGCACGCCGGCGCTGCGCCTCGACCCGCTGAGCTCGGAGCTCGTCAGAGCGGGCGCAGATCTGCCGATGCACAGCGTGCATCAGCTCACTGGCGAGGTGCTCAACAAAGCGGGCCACCGCTATTACGAGACGCGCGACGGCCTCTTCTTGCGCGATGCGGCCGTGCGCGTCGTCGATCGCGCTCCGCGCCCCAAGCACACCGGCCGCAACGAGCGCTGGATCCGCGTGGATCTGGATCGCCAAACGCTCACCGCATACGAGGGCGAGCGCGCGGTGTTCGCGACCTTGATCTCGTCGGGCCTGCGCGACCACGCGACGCCCACCGGGATCTACCGCCTGCACGCCAAGCACGTGGCCACCACCATGGCCGACGACATGGCCGCCGACGGCCCGTACAGCATCGAGGACGTGCCCTGGACCATGTACTTCCTCGGCAGCTACGCGCTGCACGCGGCGTTCTGGCACGATCGCTTCGGCCAGCAGCGCAGCCACGGCTGCGTCAACCTCGCGCCGCGCGACGCGCGCTGGCTGTTCTTCTGGAGCGCCCCGGATCTGCCGAGCGGCTGGCACGGGGTGATCGCGGCGCTCGGCAAGGGCGCGGTGGTGAGCCTGGACAGCGGGTATGCCTACGCCATCGACGCCAAGTGAGCTGCCCTACGAGCCTTCCGCGCCGTGCGCGGCCTGCGCGCGCGGCGTCGACCCGCTGCGCGCAGCCTCCGTGAGCATGACCGAACAGAGCATCCGGTACTTCTGCTCGCGGAGCTGTCGCGAGCGCTTCTTCGAGGCCGAAGCCGCGCACGCAGAGCGCGCCCCCGAGGCGCCTGCGCGCGATGTAGCGACGCCCTTCAGCGCCGCGCCGCGCTCGGTCGCGCCCGTGGCGCGCCGGATCGCGCCGGGCCGGCCGAGCACGCCGTTTTGGCCGCTCGCGGCGACTCTGTGCGCGGCCCTGGCCGGCACGCTGGTGGAGCGCGCCGGGGCGCCGGTCGGGCCCAGACTGGCGCAGGCTGCCGCGTTGGCGGTGTCCGCGATCGCCGCTGCGTTCGCGCGTGCGGCGCCGTTGTCGCGCGCGCATGGCCTGGTCGCGTGGCTCGCGGCGCCGCTCGGGGTCGCGCTGTGCGGGGTCGCCGCTTGGCTCCGGCCGCACGGCGCTTATCTGCTCAGCGCCGCCGCGGTGGTGGTGTTGATGTGGCTGCGTGAACATTGGATCGAGCGCACGGACGCAGCACTCTCCGCGCACGAGCTCGAGCTCGCGGCCCAGCTCTCTCCGCGCGTGCGCCTCGCCGTGCCCGCCGGCCCCGGACAACCCCGATCGAGCGTCGAGCAGCCGCTGGAGCGCGTGCGCGAGGGCGACGAGCTCTGGGTCGAGGCGCCCCTCGCCGTGCCGGTCGACGGCGTCGTCGTCGAAGCGCGCTCGGACGCACCGGAAGCGGGTGCAGGCGCGGAGGTGTTGCCCTATCCGCTCGCGCGCGCGCCGATCGAACGCCGCGCCGGCGATTCGGTGCTGGCCGGCGGCCACGTGGTACGTGGCGCCCTGCGCGTGCGCGCGACGCGCGTCGGCGCTGCGCGCAACCTGTTTCGCCCATTCGCCGAACGGAAGCCCGCGGAGCCCGCTCCGGCGCTGGCGCGCTGGGCATCGTTGGCGCGCGGCGCGCCCGCCTTCGCATTCGCTGCCGGGCTCGCGCTGCTCGCTGGCTTCGCCCAGCCGCGTGCGCCGATCGCGGCGCTCGCAGCCTTCGGAGCCGCGCTCGCGGCGCTCCCGGCACTCGCGCTATGGCGCGGCACGCACGCGACCTGGCGCGGTGCCTTGCTGCGCGCGAGCGCGCGTGGCGTCAGCTTTCGCGATCTGAGCTCCATCGAGCGCGCGGGACGCATCGACACTGCGGTCGTGCCCGTCGAGGGCGCCCTGGTCGAGGAGAGCTATGCGCTGGCCGAGGTCTGCCCCCTCGGCGGCGAATACGGAGCGCAACAGCTCTTGGCTTGGGCCGTCGCCGCCGAGCATGCCGCCGGTTCGCACCCGCTCGCGCGGGCGGTGCGCGAGCACGCGGCGCGCCTCGGCGTGGAGCCCGCGCTGCTGCGCCGCCTCGTCCCGCTCCCGGGCCGCGGAGTCAGCGCGCTCACGGATGGACAGGGCAATCTGGTCTTCGGCAGCCGCGAGGCGCTGCTCGCCGCGGGCGTGAGCGTGGCCGTGGCGGATCGCCAGGCGCAGCACGCCGAACAGGCCGGCCAGAGAGTGGTCTTTTTGGCCGTCGGCGGCCACCTGCGCGGATTGTTCGTATTCGCGCAGACGATCCGCGCCGAAGCGCGCGTGGCCGTGCAGACGCTGTTCGATCTCGGCATCGAGGTCGAGATCGTGTCGGGCGACCACCGCGGTACGGTAGCGTCCATCGCGCGCGCGCTCGACGTGGCCCTAGTCAAAGCCGAGCTCCCCCGCGATCAGCGCGCCGCCGAGGTGCGGCGGCTGCGCGAGGGTGAAGCGCGCGTGGCCGCGCTCGGGCGCTTGCCGGACGACGAGCCCTCGCTGGCTGCCGCCGATCTCGGGCTGGTCATCGACG
>CAZYWR010001097.1:0-7280 GCA_964651185.1 uncultured Polyangiales bacterium | reverse complement strand
CGATGAGGCGCGGGCTCTTCTCGACGACCGTGACCTGCGCACCGAAGCGCCGATACATTTGCGCGAACTCCAGCCCGACGTAGCTGCCGCCGATCACGATCAGGTGCTCGGGGACGCGGTCGAGCGCGACCATGCTGGTGTTGGTGAGATACGAAATCTGGTCGGCGCCCGGAAGGTCAGGCACCAGCGCGCGCCCGCCGACGTTGATGAAGATGCGCGGAGCGGTCAGGAGTTCGTCGCCGACGCGCACACTCTGCGGGCCCTCGAAGTGGGCGTGGCCCACGAGCACCGTGCAGCCCGACATGCCGCGCACCCAGCGCTCGACGTTGACGCGGGCGCGCGTCGAAACTGCCTCTGCGCGCGCTCTGACGCGAGTCATGTCGATGCCGATGCGACCGCTGGTGAGGACGCCGTAGTCTGCTGCGCGGCGCGCGAGGTGCGCTGCGTACGCGCTCGCGACCAGCGTCTTGGTCGGCATACAGCCAGTGTTGACGCACGTTCCGCCGAACAGCTTGCGCTCGATCAGCGCGACCTTCATGCCCGCCCCCGTCAGACGGCCGGCCAACGGCGGACCTGCCTGGCCCGCGCCGAGAATGATGGCGTCGAAGCGCATCATGGCAGCGCCTTCACGATCACCAGGGCGGCGACGACGGCGATCGCGTCTTCCAGGAAGGCCGCAGGACGATCGCGACCGAACGCGGCTGCGAGGCGTGCGCGCAAGCTGCTGCCACCCAGGGTTCCGACCGCCGCGCCGACCATGCCTGCCAGAGCGCCGCCGAGCCAGCTTTCACCCGCTACGCCGATCGCGGCCCCGGCGAGCGCACCGGCCGCAATGCGAGCGCTGAACTGGGCGGGCACGGTGCGGCTCGGCGTGGAAGGCAGCTGGTCCGTGACGAGCTCGCTGAGCGCGAGCAGCGTCAGGAGCCACGGCACCCACGCGTAGCCGAGGAAGGCGAGCCAAGTGCCTTGGAGATCGAGTGCGCCGAGATAGGCGGCCCAACTCACGGCCGCGGGGACCATCATGGCCCGTAGGCCCGCGACGATTCCGATCGCGAGCGCGAGCAGATACACAATCATGATGGTCCTCCTGAGCTCGAGGTAACGGCTGATCTGCAGTCCGAGTGGCTTTCACACCGTGCGACCTTATGTCGCGGTGATCAAGCGGACTTCGGGGGCGTCGGTCGCTTGCAGTACGCCGCTTTCGCGAGGCGGGCGTGGGCGCAAGCGCGCGCGAGAGAGTGCACGAGCGCGACGCGCGAGGGCGAGCGAGCGCGTGATGGTGAGCTGCTCGCGGTTTCGCTCGGTGGGCAGCCGAGCTCCCAGGCGATGGACTTGTACAGGTCCATCACGTTGCCGGTGGTCATGGCGAGTGAGCGCGAAGTGCTTCCTGTACATCAGCATTGTTGGCGTCGTACTGCGGAAGCTCGAGCGCCCAGGGGCATATTTGAGTTCGCCTCCGTCGCGCGCTCACGTAGACGTCGCGCTGCTCCAAGTAGCGCAGACGCACGGACAGAATGCTCAGCGCACCGAGCTGACGGTCGCGCCCTTGCGCGTAGCGCTCGAGCCTGAGCAGTCAGCCGCCTTCAGCCCAAGCGGGCGACCTGCTTGAGCTCGGCGAGCTTCGCGACATCGATCCCGGGCACCTCGCGCAGATCTTCCCAGTCTTCGAACCCGTGTTCGCGCTGCATGCGCCAGACCACGATCTTATGGGCGAGCTTCTTGCCGATGAAGTCGAGCGTCGCGAGCTGCAGCTCGGTCGCGTGGTTCAGATCGATCGCGTCTTCGGGCGGTGCGATCTGTTCCGGGATGGGCCCGAGGCGCGCGGCGCGTTGCAGCTCGGAGATCTTCTTCGCGTCGAGGCCAGGGATCTCCGTCAGCTCGTCCCAGCTGCGCAACCCACCGCGGGCGCATCGCAGGGCCACGATCGCGTGTGCGAGCGTCTTGTCCAGGAGGTCGATCTCGGCGATTTGCGTCTCCGTCGCGCAGTTGAGGTCGAGCGCGCCCGAAGTGTGCCGCGTGTCTTGCGGGCTGGTCGATTGGATGTGCTCGTCGGGTTGCGTGAGCAGTTCCCCTAACTCTCGATGCGTGTCTACTTCTGGTACGCGGGCTGCTGGCCACGTGTGCCGAACCGTCCCCAAAGACGGCGCGGTCGCATCGGATGGAAGCGAGGTGGTGTCTGGGATGGCCTCGACGGAATCCATCGAAAAGGCGTGCACGCCGCAGCGCGCGAGGACGTCGCGCGCGAGCTTTGCCCGCTCGGCGTCATCTTCTCGGACCACGAGCAGGGCACCTCCTGCGCGCAGCACGGACTCGGCGTCGCGTACTTGGTGGTCGGCGAGATCCAGACCCATGAGCCTGCCAGCGACCGTGCCCGCGGCTGCACCGCCGAGGATCAGGAGCGGAAGCGCGGGAATCAAGACCATGCTCACCAACCCGATGTAACCGCCCACCGCAGCGCCGAGGGCGCCGCCCATCCAGCCTCCCGTGCGCCGTTGACCTCGCGCGACCGAGTCTTCTTCCCACTCCGAGACCACGTCGGTGTTCTCGCCCGGTGTGGTGATCACGGTCAGCTCTCGTTCCCCAAAGCCGTGACCCTGGAGCGCACGCACAGCTTCGGCGGCGTGCGACGGGTTGTCGAACAAGGCACTCACGTTGTACGTCATGCGACCCTCCTCATCACGGAAAGCAAGGATGAGGCCTGCCACGCGCTTCACGTGTGAGGGACGCAGCAAACGGAGGACGGGGGCAGCGCGCGACGAGCACCCTACTAACCCTATCCGAAGGGAGGTATCGCGGCTGTTCGCCGCTGTCGCGGGCAGGACTTCTTGTTTGGCATGCGCGTCATCTGCGACGCAGATTCGCCACTCTGTGGCTGGAATGTCCGCTGGTCGCGGGCCGCGCGCGTGCGACGCGCCTGGGCGCGCTGCGGCACCGAGCGCGAGCTTATCCCCAAATCGGCACGGAGTTGCTTTCCTGGGTGAACTGTACGAGCTTCGCCGGCGATGGACCTGGACGCGACTGCCCCGCCGAGCTTGCGCAAACGTCTGGGAACCGCGCAGCTCTGGGGCATCGCCGTCGGGCTCGTGATCTCGGGTGAGTATTTCGGCTGGAGCTACGGTTGGGCTTCGGCGGGGACACTCGGATTTCTCGTGACCTCTGCCTTCGTGGCGCTGATGTACACGACCTTCATCTTCAGCTTCACGGAGCTCACCACGTCGATCCCGCACGCGGGCGGACCCTTCGAGTACAGTCGCCGCGCGTTCGGGCCGTTGGGCGGGTACTTGGCGGGCGCCGCCACCTTGGTGGAGTTCGTGTTTGCGCCCCCTGCCATCGCCCTCGCCATCGGCGCCTACCTGAACGTGCAGTTTCCACAGCTCGCAGCGAAGACTGCGGCCGTCGCCGCTTACTTCGTGTTCATGCTCCTGAATATCTTGGGCGTGCACATTGCCGCGAGCTTCGAGTTGTTCGTGACGTCGCTGGCGATCTTCGAGCTCCTCGTGTTCATGGGCGTCGTCGCGCGCGGCTTTTCGTTTGCAGCTTTTGCGAGAGGCGGGTGGTCGGGCGAGGACGCGTTCAGCTGGAGCGCCCTGCCGGGGATGTTCGCGGCCATGCCGTTCGCGATCTGGTTCTTTTTGGCGATCGAGGGCGTCGCGATGGCCGCAGAGGAGGCGAAGAACCCGCGTCGCTCCATCCCCATCGCCTACATCGCCGGCATCCTTACGCTGATCGTATTGGCCGTGGGCGTGATGTTGTTCGCGGGCGGTTCTGGTGATTGGAAGCAGTTGTCCAACATCAACGACCCGCTACCTCAGGCCATGAAGGCGATCGTCGGCCAACACAGCGGCTGGCTTCACATGTTGGTATGGTTGGGCCTGTTCGGGCTGGTCGCTTCGTTCCACGGCATCATCCTCGGGTATTCGCGTCAGATCTATGCGCTGTCGCGAGCCGGCTATCTGCCGCGGGTGCTGGCCAAGGTCCACCCGCGCTTTCACACGCCGCATCTCGCCATCCTCGCAGGCGGAGCGGTCGGCATCGCCGCGATCTTCAGCGACGCGCTGATCACGTTCGGGGGGCAGACGCTGACGGCCAACATCGTGACCATGTCGGTGTTCGGCGCGATCGTCATGTACATCCTGAGCATGGCCAGTCTGTTCCGGCTGCGTCGTTTGGAGCCGGATTTAGAGCGCAGCTATCGCACCCCGTGTTTTCCGCTGTTTCCCGCGTTTGCGTTGGGCGGCGCGGTGGTGTGCCTAGCCACCATGCTGTACCACCATGCCCTCGTGGCCTGCGTGTTCGTCGCGCTACTCGCGTCCGGCTACGTCTACTTTCGGTTGGTCTGTGCGAAGGGCGCACCAAATACGTAGCGCGCGCGGTGGTCGCGCCAGAGGCGATCGGGCGTCGCACCCTCCGCGGCACGCTCTCCGGCAAACGCGATCGTTTCGGAGGTCATCGCAGGGAGGAGGAAGACGCGCCCGGCGCTGTCGCTAGAGCGTGCGCTTCGACGCGCTCGTCGTGCTGTTCGCCTTTTTCGCCCGTTGCCGCGCGCCCGGCGCTGTCGCTAGAGCATGCGCTTCGACGGTTCCCGCGCCGAAGCGCGCGCTCTGACCGCAGGCGCCGAAGCCTACTCGAGCGAGGCGCGGTGGGCTACGGCAATTGACAATCATTATCATTTGCGACATGTTGGGCCCGGCGTGATCACGCGCTTTGAATCATTGAGGAAAACGCTATGCGACGGAGTATGCGAGCGAGCGGACATGTAGGATCCCGCCCGACAATTCACTTAGGAGGCCGGACGGCCGGGGCGTGCGGACAGCTCGTACTGGGGGGTTGCCTGGCGCTCGCGGCCTGCAGCGACGATTCGAAGCCGTCGCTCCACGATGACGCGCCAGCGGTGCTCGAGAACTACGCGGCGATTTTGTCCGCGGGCTACACCGACTCGGTGGCTGGGGCGACGAACCTCCGGGGCGCGTTCGCGCCGCTTTTGTCAGGTCAGGCCACACAAGAAGCGCTCGATAACGCGCGCAACGCCTGGAAGAGCGCGCGTATCCCTTACCAGCAAACCGAGTTCGGCCGCTTCTACAACGGCCCGATCGACGATCCGGCGCTCGGCAACTTGGAGGGGATGATCAACCCGTGGCCGCTCGATGAGGCGACCATCGACTACGTGCGCGGACCTGACGGCATGCCGCTGTACGGCGGGATCATCGATCTCCCTGCGATGTATCCGAGCGTGACGGAGCAAGTGATCGAGCAGGCAAACATGGTGCCCGGCGAAGAGAACGTCACCACGGGCTTCCATGCGATCGAGTTCTTGCTTTGGGGACAAGACTTCAATCCGGACGGGCCCGGCAATCGTCCGTATCAAGACTACCTGGACGGCCAGCAGCAGAACGCCGATCGGCGCCGCGAATATCTCGACGTGGCCAGTCAGCTGCTGATCGACCAGCTCACGACGGTGCGCGACGCGTGGGCGCCCGCTGCCGCCAACTACCGAGCCAGCTTCGTCGCGATGGATCCGAAGCAGGCGCTGTCGCTGATCCTCTTGGGAATGGGCAAGTTCACCAATTCGGAGCTCGCCAACCAACGCATCAACGTGCCTTACACCTCCAAGGACCAAGAAGACGAGCACTCCTGCTTCAGCGATTACACGAACACCGATCTGATGAACGACGTGCTCGGTCTGTCGAACCTCTACTACGGGCGCTACCAGCGCCCCGACGGCAGCACGATCGCCGGTCCGAGCCTGTCAGATCTGGTCAAGGCGCGCGACGCCGCGCTCGACGCGCGCGTGCGCGGGCAGGTGGATCAGGCGCTCGCGCAAATCCGTGCCTGGCCGACCGTCGCGAATTGCCCGAGCGCCGCGCTGCAAGGCAACTGCCCCTTCGATCAGCTGGTGCGCGGCACGGACGACGCGCCGGGCCGCCAGGCGATCGCCGCCGTGATCAACGATCTACGCGCTCTCAGCACCTCGATCCTCGATATCGCAACCTTGTTCGGCATCACGATCGACCTGTCGCAACCTGGAGAGCCGTGATGGCACCGGCGCGCAGCCTCCTCTGGGCGTTCGCGGCGAGCTCCGTGGCATGGCTCGGCTGCGGATCGTCAGACGACGGCCCCGAGCCCGGTGAGGAGCGCGCCGGCGGCGACACGACCTCCTTCAGCACGTCGCAAGACGCCTACACGCAACCGGCGAGCACCCTCGACCCAGTCCAAGTGGGCACCTTTCAGGTGGGCAATATCTTCAACGGAGACGACTGGGTGGTCGCGCCGGCCAGCACGGAGCAGCGCGACGGACTCGGGCCCGTCTACAACGCGACCAGCTGCTCGGCATGTCATCTGCGCGACGGGCGCGGCCGACCGCCGAACCCGGGCGAGGACATGCTGTCGATGCTGGTGCGCCTGAGCATCCCCGGCGAGGACGCGCACGGCGGCCCGCAACCCGAACCGCACTACGGAGGTCAGCTGCAGCCGCGCGCCATCCCCGGCGTGCCGGCCGAGGGCATCGCGAAGGTGAGCTGGAGCGAAGAGCCGGGCAGCTACGCCGACGGCACCCCCTATAGTTTGCGCCGTCCGACGCTGGAGATTACCGATCTGGCCTTCGGTCCCATGCAAGACGGCACGCTCATGTCGGCCCGCATCGCGGGGGCCCAGTACGGCTTAGGACTGGTCGAAGCGATCGCAGAACAAGACGTGTTGGCCCACGCCGATCCGAACGACCAAAATGGCGACGGAATCTCGGGGCGCCCCAACTACGTCTGGGACGCGGCGCACCAGCAGACGGCGCTCGGCCGGCTGGGCTGGAAGGCGAACGTGCCCAGCGTGCTGCTGCAGACGACGGGCGCCCTGAACGGCGATATCGGCATCACGTCACCGATTTTTCCGGACTCCAACTGTGCAGACGGTCAGACCGCATGCGCCGCGGCGCCCAACGGGGGGACGCCGGAGATCGAGGGCACCATCTTGGACTCGATGGTCTTCTACGGTCAGACGCTGGCGCCGCCAGGACGACGCAACTACCGCGATCCGACGGTGCTGCGCGGGCGCGCGCTGTTCCGCACCGCGGGCTGCGCCGCCTGCCACGTGCCCTCGTTCACCACTTCCGAGCACCCGATCCCGGAGCTCTCGCACCAGCGGATCTGGCCGTATACCGACCTGTTGCTCCACGACATGGGAGACGATCTCGCGGACCACCGCCCGGACTATCAGGCCTCCGGCAACGAGTGGCGCACCCCGCCGCTGTGGGGCATCGGCCTCTCCATGACAGTCAACGGTTATCAGTT
>CAZYWR010001096.1:0-2396 GCA_964651185.1 uncultured Polyangiales bacterium | reverse complement strand
ACGACCGTCCGCGACGAGCCCGGCGCAACGCGGGGGGATGCGCCAACTTCCTCAGTACCGTTTGGTGCCGCACCGCCTAGCGCGCCTCCAAGCCGCGAACGAGAGTCGGCGCCGAACCGCGCACCGCCCGCGCGCTCGTCGTCGGGCGTCGAGACCGAGTGGTTGTGACGTGCTGACCAAGTCGATCGTGCACCTCGTGGCGAGCGCCAAAATCGGGCTCCTTGGTCTGCTCGCGATCGGGCTCTTCTGCGCGACCTCGGCGCGCGCCGATGAACAGACGGCGCGCGAAGCTTTCGAGCGCGGCATCGCCGCCAGCGAAGCAGGCGACTGGTCGCGTGCGCGCACCGAGTTCCAGGCCTCCGCGCGCGACGAGCCCAAGGCGACCACCCTGTTCAACCTGGCGCTCGCCGAAGTCAGGCTCGATCTGCCCGCCGAGGCGCTCGCCACGCTCGCGGCTTTCGATCGCGTCGCTCGCCCCGAGCTCCACGGACATCTGATCGAAAAGGCGGCCGACTTGCGGCTCGTCGCCGAAGCGGCCGCAGAGCGAGCGCGCTTGCGCACCCTGGAGCGAGCGCTGGCCGCGCAGCAGGCGCCTCCCAGCACCTCGGCTGCGACGGCCCCGCGGGTCGACCGCGGCGGCACGACGGCGCCCGGCTGGTGGCTCGTCGGCGTAGGCTCCGCGCTCACGGTCGGCGGCGTGGCGATCGGCGTGTCGTGGTGGCGCGATCGCGCGCACAGCCTCGACAAGTGCCGCGGCGAACGCTGCCCCGAGGAGGCGCAGATTCATCGCCAGCTGCGCGCGTCGATCGCGACCACGGTGGTGTTGAGCGCGTCCGGACTCGCTCTCCTGAGCGCGGGCGCAGTGTGGATCGGCTTGCGCGGCGGCGAACGGCGCCGCGCGGCCGGCGCCTTTGCGCTGTCCCTGGGCTTGCCCGGGCTCAGCGCAAGAGTGCGCTTCTAACCTCCATGCGGAACCCGGTCTCCGCTTCGCGGCGCATGGGTGTATCGCTGCGGTCGGTCACCTGTATCACCTGAGTGTTCGGAGCGCGCGTGACAGTGGCCACACAAGTGACGGAAAAACGCGGCTTTGCGCCGCCCCTCACCCGGCACAGCGCTTGCGTTGGCAGCGCTCTGCGCGCATACGCGCCGCATACCAAGGAGATGCACGTGAAGACATCGCGCTGCCGAAGGTACACCGACCTTTCGCTCAACTTCGCGACGTGGCGGTGGACCCGCTGCCTCGCCCTCGCCGCAAGTCGTGCCGCGCCCGCGGCGCTGTGGATCATCGCCTCCGGTTGCACCGAACCCACGAAGGGTGACGAGGGCACGGACGCAGCTTCGGGACATCCCCCCGCAGACGCGAGCAGCACCAGCGACGGCGCGGACAGCGCGAGCGACGGCGCCAACGCCGCGAGCGATGGCGCCAGCGCCGCAAGCGATCACGCGGGTGACGCCGCGCCGAACCGGGACAGCGGCGCCGACGCGGGTGTCGCCGCAGACGCAGCCCAAGCGGACGCAGCCAGCGATGCTGGCGCATCGCCCGCGAGCTTCGCGTACGTCCCCTCGAACGTGAAACTGGGCGAGCCGGTCCAGCTCGGCGACGTCATGATCGCGAGCAGCGACTGCACCGTCGACACCGACAAGCTGAGCGTAGACTGCATCAAGCCGTCAGACGACGGCGGCGTACCTTACGCTTTTGCGATACGACAGCAGTCTGACGATTCCCAAGTCGCCGTCCTCTCGTTGCGCGCGCTGACGGTGCAGCAGTCTGCAGAGCTCAACATCAAGGGGAGCGTCCCGCTCGTGATCCTGGCGCAGGCGACCGTCAACATTCAGGGCGCGGTCGGAGTGTCCGAGCCGGGCGCAGCGGGCGGCGCGCGACCCACGCAATCGGGCGCAGGCGGCGGGCCCGGCGGCGGACCGGCCGGCAACGGCAACGGCGCGGGGGGCGGCGGCTACTGCGGCACGGGCGGCAAGGGTGCGAACGCCGATGATGGCGGCACACCGATTCCGGGAGGGCGCAGCTACGGCAACGCGACCCTCTCGCCGCTCCTCGGCGGCTCTTCCGGCGGCGACCACCGCGAATACGACGACGGCGGCGAGGGCGGCGGCGCACTGCAGATCAGCGCGGGCACATCCATCGTGGTCGGCAGCGGCGGCATCATCAACATGCCGGGCTACGGCGCGGCCAACATTACCGGAGGCGGGGGCGGCAGCGGCGGCGCGCTCCTGCTCGAAGCGCCGATGGTAAGGATCGACGGCGTGCTCGCGGCCAACGGCGGCGGCGCCGGCATCGGCACCGCCAACGCGAGCGGAAGCGGACAAGACGGCCAGCCGAGCGCGCTGCCCGCGAGCGGCGGCGCGCCGCAGGCAGGCGGCGGCGCGGCCGGTACGCC
>CAZYWR010001095.1:0-2732 GCA_964651185.1 uncultured Polyangiales bacterium | reverse complement strand
CGGCGCCGGCCGTTCGCGCGCGGGCGCTCGCGGGCAGCAGCTGCGCTGCGTAGAGCTGCTCGATCACCCCCGGCAGAACCTGCGCTGGAGCGTGCGGGCCCGCCTGCGCCACTTCTGCGACCACGCGCCGCGTGACCTGCGCGTCCGGCCCGTCATGTGCCGTGAGCGCGACGTAGATCCGTCCCGACGAATCGCGCGCCAGCTCGCGAACCATGAACCAGTCATCGCCGAGCGTGGCGGAAATGCGCCGCATGCAGTCTGCGTCGCGCCCGCCGCAACCCGCCGCGAGCTCCACATCTTCGAACGGGATCGGCGATTCGACCATGGCGGGAAAGCGCGTGCGGCTCGCCAGCGCCTGCAAGAGGGCGTCGTCGACTCGTGCGCGCAGCGGCGCCAGCACGTCTTCGGCCGCGCTGCGCAGCACCACCAGGCGTCCAGGCGTGTACGTCGGAGGCTCCTGGGCGCCCACGATCGCACCCTGCGCGGCCGCCGGCGCGTGCACAGCGAGGCCGAGCAGCCCAGCCGCGAGCGCTCGCAAGCAACAAGCAACAGTCCACGATCGCAACGCTACGTTCACGAAGCTCCTCGCTGCCGTTCGGTGCACTCGCCATGCCGACGGCCAAGGAGGCGGGCGCGGTTGCGCCCGGGCTAGACGCCGCGCAGGCGGGCCACATTTGAGGCGGTTTGGCGGCGCACGCCCGCGCGGGAGGAGCTGCACGTGCAGCGCGCTACGCGCGCGCGTGCCCGTGTGGCAATGTTGCTTCCCGCAGCGACGGCAGGGGCCGATGGCGCACGAATCTCACGCTCACGAGGAACACGGCCACTCGCACGGTCCGGACGATCGGCACGCAGGCCATCACCACGGGCACGGTGCGCACGCGCACGCGTCCGGCAGCGCCCGCCGGCTGACGGTCGCGCTCGTCCTCACGCTGTCGTTCTTCGCCGTCGAAGCCGTCGCCGGCGTGCTCACGGACAGCTTGGCGCTGCTCTCCGACGCGGGTCACATGCTGACCGACAGCGGGTCGCTCATCGTAGCCCTGATCGCCCAGCGCATCGCCGCGCGCCCGCGCACGCGCGTGCACACCTTCGGCTTCCGGCGCGCAGAGATCCTCGCGGCCCTCGCCAACGCGACGCTCCTCGCGGCCACCACCGCGGGCATCGTCGTCGAGGCGATCTCGCGCTTGCGCACGCCGCCGCACGTGCTGGCAGGTCCCATGTTCGCGGTCGCCTGCGGCGGGCTGCTCGTCAACGCGTTGTCCGCGCTCGTGCTGGGCAGCGGCGCGCACGCCAACGTCAACCTGCGCGCGGCGCTCGCGCACGTGCTCTCGGACGCACTCGGGTCGCTGGCCTCCATCGGCGCCGCGCTCGCGCTCATGTACCTCGACTTTCCGCTCGCTGACCCGATCGCCTCGTTGGCGATCGCAGTGCTCATCGGGATCGGCGCGCTGCGTCTACTGAAGCAGACGAGCACCGTGCTGATGGAGACGACCCCGCTCGGCATCGATCTGCACGAGCTCGAGCAGGTGATCCGCGAGACGCGCGGCGTGAGCGACCTCCACGACCTGCACGCGTGGCTCATCTCGGACGGATTCGCCGCCGTCACGGTGCACGTGGTGCTCGACGGCATAGGCCACGGCACCGACGTCGCGCGCGCGGTCGGCGAACGCGTGCAACGCCACTTCGGCATCGAGCACGTCACGGTCCAACCCGAAGCCCCGCCAGCCTCGCAGCAGTTATTGCCGGTCGAGCGCCTGACGCGCGAGGGCAAGCGCCGGTGAGCTCCAGAACGCTCGATCCGGGATTTCGATGGATACAGCCACGTCTCCTGCTTCGTCGAGCGCGTCCACGCTCGAAAGCGTGACGCGTGCCTCCCTCGACCCGCTGCCCAGCCGCGCCCCGGTCCTCATCGCCGCCGACGTCAGCGCGCGAGGCGCCGCCAGCTGGCGGGGCGGCGGTTGACGGTCCAGTCGAGTCGGCCGTGCAACAGGCTCTCCACGCCGCAGGCGGGTAGCTCGGGGTCGCGGCCCGGGCCGAGCGCGCCGTGGTCGACCGTGATCACCCAGCCGAGCTTCGCATCGGCGCGCAGGCGCGCCGCGAAGCGCAAGCGCCGCCAATACGTGTAGGCCGCAAACAGCCACAAGGCGGCGATGATCGGTGCGCCGCGCACGGAGGCCGGCAGCGCGCCCCCTGGTCCGCTCCACGCGGCGAGCGCGCTGAGCGCGAGCGGCGTCAAGAGCCAGAGCGGCGCGCCCGGCTGGCGCAGCCGCTGCGCATGGCGTTCGAGCTCGGTGAGTTCGGCCGGCGTGAGCCTGCGGCGCGCTACGTCGAGTGCGCCTGGATGCTCGAAGCTCAGCTCGTTCGGCAGCGAGAGCTTGATCGGGTCTTCCGGCGGCGCGGCGATCTGACTGACGTGCAGAACGAGCCCCGGGGGCGCCCACTTGCCGTTCGCATGGAGCAGCTCGCCCGCGTCCTTGAGCACGACGATGTCTTGCTCTACGCCCGGTTCGGGCGCGAATACGCCTCGGCGCGCGAGCAGCGCGAGGTCGCGATCGAGCGCCAGGCTGTCGAAGTTCGACAGCGCCCCGGCGAAACGCCACACGCGTCCTGCGCGCAGGTCGCGCCCGTACGCGCGCGCGCGCGCCACGCTGCCGGCGATCCACAGCGCACACAGCGGGATCGCCAGCGCTACCAGCAGCGCAAGCGGGCCGCGCAGCGCGCGCGGCAGGCCTTCC
>CAZYWR010001094.1:0-2114 GCA_964651185.1 uncultured Polyangiales bacterium | reverse complement strand
TGCGATGCGCGCCTTGGTCGCCGTGGGCGCGCAGCCGTCCTCGCCCGCGCTGCGGCGCGCCGCACGTTTTCTCTGCCAGGCGCAGCATCCAGACGGCATGTGGCAGGCGCGCGCCGACGAACGCGCGGGCGCGCCGGAGCTCACGGCCCGCGCGGTGCATGCGCTCTTGAACGTGCCCGGGCCGCACTGGGGCGCGCTCCAGCGCGCGGTCGCGCAGCTGGTGGCGGTGTTGTCGGAGACGCTCTCGGACGAGGTGCGCGAGGCGCGCAGCGAGGCGGCCTGGGACCGCTGCTGCGACGTGGTCGACGCGCTCTCCGCCTGGGAGGCCAAGCGCAGGGCGCGCCCGCGCCCAGAAGGCGGCCGCGCGGAAGAGGGCGACGACTGGGCTTTCTGCAAGGAGAGCTTGCTCGCGGTCTCGCGCACGTTCTCGAAGCCCATCGCCATGCTCCCGGGCGAGCTCGAGGTGGGCGTGACCTGCGGCTATCTGCTGTGCCGCATCGCCGACACCATCGAAGACCATCCAGCCGTGCCGCGCGGCCGTAAAGACGAGCTGTTTGCGAGCTTCCTGGCCACGCTCGAGCAGGGCGCGGACGCCTCGGGCATGGCGGAGGCGTTCGAGGAGATCGAAGGCGACGACGCAGAGCTGGCGCTCGCGCGCGCGTTTTCGCGCGTGATGCGCGTGTTCTCGGGCTTGCCTGACGGTATGCAGGCCGTGGTCGCGCGCTGGGTGGCGGAGATGGCGCGCGGCATGAGCCTCTACACGCACCGCGAGCCGGGGCCCGATGGCTTCGTCGCGCTCTACACGGTCGAGGATCTCGAGCGCTACTGCTACTACGTCGCGGGCACGGTCGGGCACATGCTGACCGAGCTGTTCGCGGAGAGCATGGGCGACAAGCTCGATCCCGCTACCCTGGCTGACTTGCGCGCGAACGCGGAGGCGTTCGGGGCAGGGCTCCAGCTCGTCAACATCCTCAAGGACGTCACCGACGACCGCGCGCGGCGCTGGTCGTTCGTGCCGCGCGCCGCGTGTGAACGCGCCGGCATCCGCATCGACAACCTGACGGATCTCGCGGTGCGCGATCGCGCGCACTTCGCGGTGGCGCCGCTGTTCGATCTGGCGCGCGGCAAGCTCGATCAGGCGCTCGCGTACGCGCTCTCGATCCCGCCGTCCGAAAAGGGCGTGCGCCTCTTCTGCCTGTTGCCGTTGTGGATGGCGGCGCTCACGCTCGTGCACGCGCGCAACAACGACGCCATGTTCATCCCCGGCGAAGACGTCAAGATCTCGCGCCAAGCCGTCGAACAAGTGATCGCGGAGTGCATGAGCCACGTCGCAGACGACGCCGCGCTTCGGGCCCGCTACTTCAGCCTGTGGGGACCCGCCGCCGTCGAAGAGCGCCGGGCCTGACACGCGCGCCTTCAGCCAACGCCAAAAGGAGCTCGACATGGAAGCTGTCGCGAACGGAGCTGCCGTCAAACCCCAGCCTTCCGCGAGCTCGCGCGGTGAGCTCGAGCGCGCGATCGATCGCGCGCTCTCGTTTCTGCAGGCGACCCAGGCAGAGAGCGGCGCATGGCTCGGCGACTACGGCGGACCGCTCTTCCTTTTGCCGATGTACATGGGCACCTGTTACGCCACCGGCGTCGAGATCCCGAGCGACGTGCGCGCGGACATGGTGCGCTACCTGCGCAACACGCAGAACGCGGACGGCGGCTGGGGCTTGCACGTCGAGAGCCACAGCTACTTGTTCACCAGCACGATCATCTACGCGGCGCTGCGGCTCGCGGACGTGCCCGCCGACGATCCGGCGCTCGCGCGCGCGCGCGCGTTCGTGCGCGCGCAGGGCGGGCCGCTGGCGGCGGCATCATGGGGCAAGTTCTTCCTGACGCTGCTCAACCTTTACGACTATCGGGGGCTCAACCCGGTCCAGCCTGAGCTCTGGCTCTTGCCGGAGGCCTTGCCGATCCACCCGTCGCGCTTGTGGTGTCACGCGCGCATGGTGTACCTGCCGATGTCGTATCTTTACGGCCGGCGCGTGCAGCTGCCGGTAGACGCGCGCATCCGCGAGCTACGCGCAGAGCTTTACGCGGATCCGTACGAGCGCATCGACTGGGAGCGC
>CAZYWR010001093.1:0-2116 GCA_964651185.1 uncultured Polyangiales bacterium | reverse complement strand
CGGCGGCCAGCGCCGCGCCGTGGCGTCGCGCCCCGCTGCGCAGGCGCTCGAATGCGGAGCCGCGCCACCGAGAGATGCCGGTCGCCGCTTCATGCGAAGTGCGTGAACGCCTGAGCGCACGCCGCATGCACGTGTCCCTCGCAGGAAGCCTTGGGCCGGAGGGTCCGGTCGCGGGAAGGGGCGTCTTCCTCGCCGGCCCGGCCGGCGCGCGCAAGACTGGCACGACGGCTCAAAGCTGTCACACCCTGGCTGCCGTGGAGCCTCGCGCATGAGCCGGCGTGCGAAACCGCAAGCCAGTCCGAGCCTCGATCCGCGCACGCGCGAGATCTACGCGGTCGTGCGCGCGATCCCGCGCGGCAAGGTCGCGACGTACGGGCAAATCGCCGAGCTCGCCGGGATTGCGCGCGGGCATCGCATCGTGGCGCGCGCGCTGCGCAGCTGCCCGGCGGGCCTGCCTTGGCAGCGCGTGGTGGCGAAGAAGGACGCGCGCCGCGCTCAGGTCGGGATCCAGGAGCCGGACCACGCGGCGCTGCAGCGCGCCCTGCTCGAGGCGGAGGGTGTGGCGTTCGACGCGAACGGCTTCATCGTGCTGCGCGCTTCAGGCTGGCTGCCGCGCTGAGCGCGGCGGATGCGAGGCTCAGCCGAAGTCGCGCTCGACGCGCTCTTGATCTTCCTTGCAGCGGATGCACAAGGTCGTCTCCGGGCGCGCCTCGAGGCGCTTGATGGAGATCGGCTCTTCGCAAGACTCGCAGATGCCGAACGAGCCGTCTTCGATGCGCCGCAGCGCCTGGTCGATCTTGTCGAGGAAAAAGCGCTCGCGCCCGCGTAGGCGGAAGGTGAACGACTGCAGGTATTCGCTGGATGCCAGGTCCATCTCGTCGGGCAGGTCGTTGGTGTCGAGCGTCATGTCTTCTTGGAGGCTCTCGCGTGCGGCCTTGACCAACGCTTCCCGCTTTTCTTCGAGGATTTTCTTGAATCGCTTCAGGTCCGACTTCTTAACCGCCTCGGACTTCTGCTTCATGTTCATGGCGAAGGCCCCCTGGCTTGGGAGCCGCTGAGAATAAGGCGCGCCCTGCGCGCGTCAAGTCCCCTCGGGTGCTCGACGCCTCCACCACGGGATGCGCGGGACGCGCCGGGCGGCGACATCCAAGATGAACGCGACCAGCACGAACCAGAGCAGCGGTGGCCAGCGCTCGACGCGCCGCTCGACCGCGTGCGTCGGTGCATGTGGGGCGAACAGCTGTTCCGGCGCCGGCAATGCGCCGCCCCCGCTGGCCGCCGCGGCGGCGCGTAAGAGGGCCGTGTCGGCGATGAAAGGCGGCCGATACTCCGCCGGGAAGGGGTAGGCGGCGCCGCCTCGCGCAAGGTAAGCGGGCTCGCCAGCCGCGCGGAGCCGCGCTTCGAGGGTGTAACTGCCGAGCTCTTCGACCGGCAGCCGCGCTTCGTAGCGGCCGGGCGCGACCGCTGCGAGCGGCGCGGAGCTGCGGACGCCCCCCTCGCGCGCGGCCCGCAGCTCGCCGGTGAGGCCGTTTACGAAGCGCGCGCGCGCGTCGAGCACGTCGACGGTCGCGATCAGCGTGTCGCCCTCGATGCGAGCCTCGATGGGGAGGGCCTCCTCGGGGCCGCGCCGCCCGTGCTCGCGCAAGAGCTGGGCCCACAGCTTGGACAGCGACGGCCAGCGATACCAGTCCGCGGACCAGCGCGGCTTGACGTCGCTCGTGAAGGCCAGCGACCAGCCGAGCCCGACTCGCATCCTGGCCAGGAGAGGCTGGCCACGCTCGCTCGCGAGCAGGAGCTGTGCGGGCGCCGGTCGCGCGCGCACGGCCACGTATCCGCGCAAGTAGGGGGCGGTCGCGAGCGGTACGCCGCGCAAGAAGGCTGCGGGCGTGACCACCTCGGCGCGCACGTACTCCTCCACCATCGACGAGCGCGCCACGAGCTCGGCTTCGGCCGTGAACAGGCGCGGCACCCGCGCTGGATCGCGGGTGAAGTAGGCGCGGCCGCCGCCCAGCCGCGCGAGCTCGCTCAAAAGTCCGCGGTGCACGTCTTCGCCGAGTCCGATGGTCGAAAGCGTGATCCCGTCTGCGCGCATGCTCTGCACCAGCTCGGGCAGCGA
>CAZYWR010001092.1:0-12321 GCA_964651185.1 uncultured Polyangiales bacterium | reverse complement strand
CGACGCTCGCGCGGCCATTCAAACGGCATCAGGATCGCGGCTGCCACGAGCGACGCCGCAGAGAGGCCGAGCATCGCGTCGGTGACCCGCTCGAGGCGCTGAACCGAATCGGTCGCCAGTTTGCCGCGTACGCATGGATCCCCGGCCGCGGCCGACGCCCGACATTGAGCCCTCATATCGTTGAACTTACTTTTGGCGCCGTACCAGGTCGCGCCCGCCGCGACACCAAATGCTGCGCTCGCACCGAGCGCCACCCACGTGTACCGCAGACCTCCATGGCGCGAGACGACGCTCGGGCTCGACGCGGCCAGCGCCGGCCCGCTCGCGAGGTGAGGCGCGGTCTGCGCATTCACCGCGGGCAGCCCGGCCCGCTTCGGCTCCTCGCGTTGAAGGATGACCGACAACTCGTCGTGCCCACCCCCCTGCACGGATAGCTTCGTCGTGCTGCGACGATAACCCGGCGCGGAGGCCTGCAGCGTGTGCTCGCCGAATGCGATCAACAATCGGCCGTCCGCATCGTACGCGGGCGCGGCACCGTCGACCGTGAGTTCCAGGGCGGACGGCTCGCGCTTCAGGTCGTACGACATGATGAACGTGCGCGCGAGCGAGAGTAGATCTTCGCATTCCTTGCGCTGGGCCGGCGTCAGCGGCTGCCGTTCGTCGTGAAGCGCCTCCGAGAGCGCGAGCACGGCGGGCACGTAATCACGCATCTCGTAAGAGACCATGCCGATGCCGCGCAGCGTACGAGCGTTCGGGTTGAGCTCGTGCGCGCGCCGGAACAAAAGGCGCGCTTCGGGCCAGTTCGTGAGCTTGAACTCGTTCAGCGCCGTCTCGATCAGCGTGCGGTACTCCGCCGCGCTTTCGGGCGTGGCTTCGTTTTGGCCGCCTTCACTCGAGACCGGCGCGGCCCCACGATCGGGCGATGCAGGGGCGGGTTTTGGATGCCGCGCTGGGGCCGCTCGCTCCGCACGCTGCCCGGATACGTTGCTCGCAGGTGCGGGCCGCGCGCCCTTACCCTGCGCGTGAGCGCGCGGGGCCGAGCTCGCGACCGCGAAGACAGTCAGGCAGACCGAGAGTACGAGCGGATACGGACGCTGACGCCGCGACGCCGGCCGGGGCTTGAGTGATCGGATGGCGGCTTGAAACTGACGTCGAAAGGGATCTTCAGAACTCATCGAGAGACAGTCCGTTCGTCCGTTTTCCTGGGATCAGGGCCGGCGCATCGCCCTTGTGCGCGGCGATCCCGCGTTCTTGTTTGGTCCGTCCAGAGGGGTTGCGCGAGCCCTTGCCCGCGCTCGACTCCCGGCGCTGCGGGCCCGCGATGACGTCCGTCGGCGCGCGGTCCGCGGCGGGCGCTCCGGGCGCTTGCACGCCATCAGGCGCTACGTGCTGCGTGGGCACATCGGCGCCGACGAGCGCGGAAGCCTCTCGCGCTGTCGTCGCGACGCGCTCGCGCGCGGCCGACGGGCTTTCGCGCTGCGGGTCGCGGGCCTCCGTCTGCTTCGCGACCTTCGCCAACGCGCTGGATCCATGAGGATCGGGCGACTTGTTCGACGCGAGTTGGCCCAGCAAGAGCAGGGCCGCGATGGTCGCGACGATCACGGCGACGCCGACGCGAACGCCGCGCCGGCCGGCCACCTTACCCTTGGGGGCAGGCGGGGGCGCGGCTTGTATTTGCATCAGCGAGATGGTCGTTTCGGTGTTCTCGACGATCAGCTCCGGAGCGCTGGTCACGTCAGGTTTCCACGAACCTTGCCAACTCGTGGGAACGGCCGTCTCGGCGGACAGCGCGAATGGCACGAGCGCACGGCCGAGCTCTTCGAGGCTCGCGAAGCGCGCGCGCAGGTCGCGCGAGAGCGCGCGCAGCACGATCGCGTCGAGCTCGGCAGGCAACTCCGGCCGCGCGAGGCGCATCGACTTCGCTTCCTTCATGCCGATGTTGAGGATCAGCTGGGCGACGCTCGTGCCGTCGAAGGGATACATGCCCGTGATGCCGCGGTAGAGGAGCACGCCAAAAGCGTACACGTCCGTGCGCGCGTCGACGTACCCGGAACCGTCGATCTGTTCGAAGGCCATGTAATGAGGGGTCCCGACCAGCGTGCCCGTCCGCGTCAAGGACGCGTTGGGAACCGCGCTGACGCCGACCTCCTTCGAAATCCCGAAGTCCACGACCTTGGCCACGACTTCACCATCCGCCTCGCTGAGGATGATGTTGTCAGGCTTGAGGTCGCGGTGAACCACGCCGGCGAGGTGGGCTGCATGCACCCCGCGCATCGCGGGCAAGAGCAGAGCGATGAACTCAGGCGGATTGAAGCGACCGCGCTCGATCATCAGCGCGGAGAGTGTCCGTCCTGGCAGGTACTCCATCACGAGGAAGAGACCGCCTTCGTGCTCCCCGACGTCGTAGATGTTCACGACGTTCGGGTGCTCGATGCTCGCGGCGAGCTGCGCCTCGCGCAGCAACCGCTCGCGAACGACGGACCCAGCGTGCTCCGGGAGAAGCCATTTGATGGCGACGCGCTTGCCGGTCACGGTGTTCCGAGCCGCGAGCACCGCGCCCATCCCGCCCTGGCCGATCCGGTGCTCGACTCGATACTTGCCGCCGATCAGCTCGCCGGCGCTTGGAATGCGGGCTTCCTCGGGCGGCGTGCGTTCCATTTCCTGCACCGTACTAACTTTAAAGCATGTGACGGTGCAGGTGGCGCAAGAATACATTGCGTAACGACAAATTCTTGGGCTGCCCTGAGCATCAGGTCGGACGAGTCTTACTTGCGCGGTGTTGTCTCGAGCGGCGGTGCAATCCGGGGATGGTCTGATACCTAACTCAGGTCCGCCTCCCCCGCGGTGCCGTTTGCGGGCTGCGTCACGATCTGATGACACCCACGCGAGGGTGAGCTGCGCGCTGCGCCTACATGGCAGGAGATCTACGCGCGCGTTCGGTGCTGGGCGAGCGCGGCGGCGCGGGCCGCCGGATCCTGCCGATAGAAGGAGGCGAGCACGCCGTAGAGCTCGGGCTGGTCGCGCTGCAGGGCCTGTGGCTGATCGAAGAAGTGCTCGGTCGCGACCGCGAAGAACTCCGCCTCGTCGGTCGCGCCGTACGCGTCGAGAAACGTCGGTTCGCCGCGCTCCGCGCGGGCGCGAAGGTCGAGGAAAGCGCGCTCACAGATCACGTGCCAGGACGCGCGCTCTGCGTCGGACGCGAGGGGCGGCGTCCCATCCATGCTGCCGTCGAGCATGTCCAGCTTGTGCGCGAACTCGTGATAGACAAGGTTGTGGCCGGTGCGCTCGTCGCGGCCGTCGCGCAGCACGCGATCCCACGCCAGCACCACGGGACCGCGTAGATGCGCTTCGCCCAAGAGGGCAATCGGACCGCTCGCCACGAGCGAGCGCGAGCGGATGAACACGCCCTGGACCGGCTCAGGGCGTACCACGCTGCTCGGGTACACGAAGATCGACTCGACGTTTTCATAGAGCCGATGCGGAAGCTCGAGCACCAACAGACATGCCTGCGCGGCAATGGTGACCTTCATCTCGTCCGTGAGCGTGAGGCCGCCGCAACCCTCCCAATGCTTTTCGGCGACGAAGACCTGCACCAGGTCTTGCAAGCGCTCGCGTTCGCGCTCGTCGAGCCGCTGGTAATGGCGCACGTTGCGGGTCAGAAAACCGACGAACGCCTCGGGAAAGGGCTGCGCCAGGATCTTGTCGCGCTGGCGTTCGCGCCACCATTCGAACATCGTCCACCTCGGGGTCTCCCCGCCTTGAAGATGACCGCCCGAGCTCGCGCGCGCAGCCCGCCTTCCGCGCGCTCGAACGTCACCGAGGGGACGGACACCGCGGGGTCTGTCCTTTCGGCCTGCGGGCTCGGTTCCGCGGGCTCGCCTCCAGGTTCATCGCGCGCGCAGGCGGCGAGCGCCGACGCTGTACTTCAAGCTGCCTTCGCCGCCGGCTCGCCGCGCCGCACGTGCTGCTCCAACCACGCAGCCCACGTGGTCGTCCCCCGGCGTCCCGAAGCCACGATTTGCGCGCCGGCGGCGTGCAGCGCGAGCGCGGGCAGATGGAGCGGAACGATCGGACGGCGCAGGCCTCGAGCCCGCTGATACGCGCGCGCGGCCTCGACCAGGCTCATACGCTCGGGTCCGGCGAAGCTCTCGCGCACGCCGCGCGGCCCCTCGGCGATGCATTCCATCAGATAAGCCGCGAACTCGGCGGAGTCGGACGGCTCCATCAGGAAGTTCGAGGGCAGCATCCACAGCCTGCGCGCGGTCAGGTGATCGAAGAGGCGCGCCAATAGCCAGTAAAAGCCGGTCGCGGCGACGATCGAGTAGTCGAGCCCGGACGCGCGCACCAGACGTTCGGCCTTGGCCTTGCGGCGCGCGTAAGGGAGGCGAGCCTCTTGGACGCCTACGATCGATACGTACAGAAAGTGCTCCACGTCCACCCGTCCGGCTTCGTCCAGCAGACGACGCGTTCCGATGACGTCGACGTCGGGCGGGCTGTGGACCAGATCGCCCATGCGCAGCGAGCCACGCTGGGCGACCGGCGACCAGGTGGCCGCGTGCACGACGGTGCGCACGCCCTCGAGCGCGCCGCGCAGGCCCTCGCCTGTCGCGAGATCCCCGCGCACCCAGTCCACCTCCGGGTCGCGCCCGGGCGAGCGCGCCAGCACGCGCACGCGCTGTCCGCGGCGCTTGAGCAGAGAGATCAAGTCGCTCCCGAGGAGGCCTGTGCCGCCGGTGAGAAACACGAGATCGCTCGCGCTCGGCATGTTCGCTCCTCTCGTGTGCGCTCGCGCGGGGCCGACGGATCTCGCGTCGTCTGTTCCGCATCGATCGCGCGTGCTCTCTGCGATGCGAGGCCCGTGCCCAAGGGAACGCGAAGGCTTCCGTGGAGCCGCGCCGGCTCGAGGTGTAGCGGTCTTGTGCGACGTGGCAGCGGCGTACAGGGCCGGATCGTCCGCGGACACAGCGGCGCTTCACAGCGGGCCGAGAGGACGCGCTAGGCTTGGGGTATGCGCAGACCCATCGTCGGCTTCCACCAGGACGAGGACGCGGATTGGGTGGCGGAGCTCGCCTGCGGTCACACGCAGCACGTGCGCCATCGGCCGCCCTGGCAAGAGCGCGCGTGGGTGCTCAGCGAGCAGGAGCGCGCTCGACGCCTCGGCACGGAGCTCGAGTGTCCGTACTGCGACATGGCCGCGCTCCCACCCGACGTGGCGCCGTACAAACGCTCGCCGACCTTCTCGGCAGAGACGGTGCCCGAGGCGCTTCTGCGAGAGCACCGCACGCGCGCGGGGGTTTGGGCGCAAATCGTCGTCGAAGAGGGCAAGCTCGAATACGTATGTCCGCGCGGCACGTTCGTGCTGCGGCCGGGCGTGACGGGCGTGGTCGAGCCCGAGCGCCCGCACCACGTGCGGCTACTCCCGGCCGCGCGCTTTCACGTCGTGTTCTTGCGCTGAGGCTCCGGCGCGAAGCGGCCATCACCGTGCGAGCGCGCAGGGCCTGCGGTGCCAGCGCGTCGCGCGCGCCGCGTAGCGGGCCGCCTAGTGGGCCGCCTAGCGTGCGCTCAGCGCGCGGGCTGCGCCGACTCTTGTTCGAGCTCGTCGCCGTGCACGCGGCGGCGGCCCGGGCCGAACGAGTGTCCGGTCGACAGCCCGGCGATGAAGAGCACCAGCGCGACCACGCCGAACGCAAAGATCGAGTCCCCGATCACGCGCAGCCAGCGCAACGTATCCATCAGGCTGCTCTGCAAGAACTCCGGGCTGCGGGCATACCAATAGCCGACCCGCACCGCGGCTTCCGTCTGCAGTAGGCCCACGGGCAAGACACTCAGCACGACCATGGCCATGAGCCCGCCATTGATCAGCCAAAACGCAGCACCGATCAACCCGTTGCGCCAGGGGACCCCAGGGCGCAGGCTGCGCAGCGAAAAGAGGCTCAGGCCGATCCCGAGCATGCCGTACACGCCAAACAAGGCCGTGTGCCCGTGCACGGGCGTCGTGTTCAACCCCTGCATGTAGTAGAGCGCGACCGGCGGGTTGATCATGAAGCCGAACAGACCGGCACCGACCATGTTCCAGAACGCGACCGCGACAAAGCAGTAGATCGGCCAGCGATAGTTCTGCACCCATGGCTTGGCGCGCGATAGCCGCAGGTTCTCCCAAGCCTCGAAGCCGACAAACATCAGCGGAACGACTTCGAGCGCGCTGAAGACCGAGCCGAGCGCCAGCACGAAGGTAGGCGTGCCCGAGAAGTACAGGTGATGCAGCGTGCCGATGATCCCGCCGGAGAGGAAGATCGTCGACGCGAGCACCACCGATCGCCCCGCCGTGACCACCCGAATGAGACCGATGCGCGCAAACAGGAAGGCTATCACCACCGTCGCGAAGACCTCGAAAAAGCCCTCGACCCAGAGGTGCACCACCCACCAGCGCCAGTACTCGGCCACCGCGAGGTTCGTGTGCCTGCCGTACGCGAGCGCCGCCCCGTAGAAGCTCGCGATCGCGCTCGCCGAGGTCACGAACATGACCAGGATCGGACGCTGCTCGTCGCGCCGCCGCAAGGCAGGCGCGATGGCCCGCAACAGGAGCCCAAGCCACAAGAACAGACCCACGAAGAGCGCGATCTGAAAAGCCCGCCCGAGCTCGATGTACTCGTAGCCGCTGTGTCCGAAATAGAACCAGGCGGTGTCGTGACCGAGCCGGCCATGGATACTCAACCACTGGCCCGCCATCGATCCGACGACCACCAGCAGCAGCGCGCCGAACAGGATGTTGACCCCGAGCCGTTGCCGTGGGGGCTCATGACCGATAGCCGGGGCGATGTACAGACCGGCCGCGAGCCACGCGGTGGCGATCCACAGCACGCCGAGCTGCACGTGCCAGGTACGCGCCAACGAGTAAGGTAGCGCCCCGGCGATTGGGATCCCGTAAAAGGCGCTGCCCTCGACGCCGTAGTGCGCGACGATGACCCCGAGCAGCATCTGCGTCAGCATCAGGGCCGAGACCACCCAGAAGTATTTGACCGTCGCGCGCTGCGAGGGAGTGGAGGCAGCGCTGAGCAGCGGGTCCTTCTCCGGATGGATCTCCGGCATCGGCTCGCCTTGCCGCGTGGCGTGAAAGAACGCGAGTCCCCCGATGCCCGCCAGCAAGAGGATGATGCTCACCCCCGTCCAGACCACGGCGTCGGTGGTGATGAAGTTGCCCACGAGCGGCTCGTGCGGCCAGTTGCTCGTGTACGAAACTCGTTCGCCCGGCCGTTCGGCGACCGCAGCCCACGAGGTCCAAAAGAAGAACGCCGTGAGCGCCGCGAGGCGCGCGGGATCGCGCTCTGCGCCCTCTGGGATGGCGTACTCGTCGCGTCCGTTTGCGAAGACATCTTTGTAGTGCGCCGCGTTCGCCTCGAATGCGTGCGCGCGCACGGGCTCGACCGTGAGCGTGCGCGTGTTTGGGTCGTAGCGGTTGGCGCGCATCAGCGCGCGTAGCCGCGCGGTCAGCTCCGCTTGCTTCGGCGCCTCGAGCGCCGCGTACTTTCGGCCGTGCTCGGCCGTCGCCCAGCTATCGAGCACGAAGGTCGCCTCGCGATGAAGCCAGTCCGCAGACCAGTCCGGCGCCACGTAGCTGCCGTGTCCCCAGATCGAGCCGACCTGCATGCCCCCGAGCGATTGCCAGACGTTTTGTCCCCGCATGATCTCGCCATCGCCGATGATCTCGCGACCGTCACTGCTCACCACGCGCTCGGGCACAGGCGGCGCCTGCTGATAGATGCGTACGCCCACCCAACCGAGCACTACGAATGAAGAGACGATGACTCCGACGAATGCTGCCCAATATCTGCGCATGCTCCTCCCCCGCGTGTGGGTCCGTCCCTGAGCAGCTTTGGTCGATTTCGAGGGAGGAGTAAACCTGCCGATCCGAGCAGTTCCGAGCTACGGACGCGGATCACTGCTCACGCCAGGCATTCAACGCATGGGCTGTGCACCTACGCGCTGCGCTCGGGCTTCGTTGCTCGGAGCGCTTCAACCTGCGCGCGGATCGATGCCGAAGAAGGAACGCACGGCCAGGTACGATGGCGTTCTTGCCCCGTTCTCGTCGCGCGCGACCCAGGCTGGCGCGCGCTCGTAACCCGCGCGCACGCGCTCCGCGCGCGCCAAGGTGAACAGCGAAAACAGCGCGCCCTTGGTGCCCGCACGCGGAACGACGTCACGCTGGCGGATGACGGCGAGCCGCGCCGCGGCCGCGCCCGCGAACACGCGTTGCGGCGTGCGGGCGTCCGCGCACACGACCGCGACGCCCTCCGGCGCGAGCGTGCGGCCGATGGCCAGCAGGTACGCCTCGACGCCGCCGCGCAGCTCTTGACGCGCGTACGCCTTTGGCGCGTCGGGCGCGGGCGTGGCGCGGCCCGGCGGCACGTACGGCGGCGTACCGGTCACGAGCTCGCAGGGAGCGCAGGCAAAGAGCGCGGGCTCGCTGCGCAAGTCGCCGTGGATGAGCTGCACACGTCGCTCGAGTCCGTTGCGCTGCACGTTTTGCTGAAGCAACCGATACGAGTTGCGCTGCGCTTCGATCGCCGTGAACGTCGCCCCCGGCAGCTTGTAGGCGAGCATCAACAGCACGGAGCCTACGCCGCTGCCGAGGTCGAGGCAGCGGCGCGCCATGGGTGCGGCGTTGGCCGCTTCCCAGGCCGTGAGCACGTCATCGAGCGAGTAGCGATGGCCGCGCCGGCGCTGGGTGATGCGAAACGTGCCGGCGATCGCGTCGTCAGTCAGCTCGCCGAGCTCCTCGGGCTCCTCGATCGCATCGCGTCCGAACATGCCGCGAGCTCTGCCTCAGCCCGCACACGCGCGCAAACCTCGCCGCAACCAAGGTCGCTCGAACGGACCACGAACACTCGCTGCGTCCCCGCATGCAGCGCTCGCCAGCGCGGAGAGACGGCGCGCATCAGCGCAGCCCGAGCGCGCGCATCGACGGGTAGAGGTGGCTGCGCTCGAGCCCGAGCGCCTCCGCCGTGGCCGAGACGTTGCCTTGATGGTGATCGAGCGCGCGGCGGATCACCGCTCGCTCCGCGTCCTCGAGCATCTCGCGCAAGCTGCGGCCAGCGACGTAGGCCAGGCCTTCGCTCGGACCGGCGATCGGCAAGAGCGCGCGCGCCTCGCGCTCGCCGATCTCGTCGCCGGGCGTGAGGATGACCAAGCGCTCGATCAGGTTCTTG
The DNA here is from genome assembly GCA_964651185.1 of uncultured Polyangiales bacterium. Taxonomy (GTDB): domain Bacteria; phylum Myxococcota_A; class Polyangia; order Polyangiales; family DASUME01; genus DASUME01. Next base: position 3,115 of record CAZYWR010001092.1, on the reverse strand, counting down.
AGCTCACGTACGTTGCCTGGATACTCGTAGGCCACGAGCAGCGCGAGCGCGCCTTCGCTCAGCCGCTTGCCGGGGCGATCGTTGTGGCGCCCGCTCTGCTCGACGAAGCGCGCGGAGAGCAGCGGGATGTCGCCTTTGCGTTCGCGCAGCGGCGGCACGCGCAAGGGTAAGACGTTGAGCCGATCGTACAGATCCTCGCGGAACTCGCCCGCGCGGAGCGCCTGCGCCAAGTCTTTGTTGGTGGCCGCGACCACGCGCACGTCCACGCGCAGGAGCTCGTTTCCCCCCACCCGCTCGATCTCGCCCTCCTGCAGCACGCGCAGGAACTTGGCCTGCATCGGCTGGGGCATGTCGCCGACCTCGTCGAGGAACAGCGTGCCCTCATGCGCGCGCTCGAACTTGCCCTTGCGCTGCTTGCTCGCGCCCGTGAACGCGCCCGCCTCGTGCCCGAACAGCTCGCTCTCCACGAGCTCCTTCGGCACGGCAGCGCAGTTGAGCTTTTCGAGCGGCGCCTGACGGCGCGGCGAGCGCTCGTGGATCGCGCGCGCGACCAGCTCCTTGCCGGTGCCGCGTTCGCCCGTGATCAGCACCGGCGCATGGGCGTGCGCGACCAGCTCGATCTTGCGCCGCAGCTCCGCCATGACTTCGCTCTCGCCGAGCAGCGCGTCGCCGCCCGCCCGCTCGCGCAGCTCGCGGTTCTCGCGCTCGAGGCGCGCGCGCTCGATCGCGCCGGCCAGCGATACCAACAGGCGCTCGCTGCCGATCGGCTTTTCTAGGAAGTCGTGCGCGCCGCTGCGGGTGGCCGCGACCGCGGTGTCGATCGTGCCGTGCCCGCTCATCATCAGCACCGGCACGTCGTCGTGCTCGGCGCGCAGCCGGCGCAGCACCTCGAGGCCGTCCAGATCGGGCAGCTGCATGTCGAGCAGCACCGCGTCGTAACTCTTGGCCTTCGCGCGCTCGAGCGCGAGCTTGCCGCTCCCGGCCACGTCGACGTCGTAGCCCTCCACGCGCAGCGCGCGCCCGAGCGTGACCAGGATGTTCTTCTCGTCGTCGACGATCAGCACCGAAGCAGACATCGCGGGCCCAGTTTCGCACGACTCGCGCTGCGACGCTCAGCGCGCATCGTGGGCCGCCCACGCCCGCGCCGCCACCAGCTGGGCACCCGCACGGCCAATAACGCTGCAACACCAGCCCGTACGCGAGGGGCTCGCGAGCGTCTTTCTTGACGCGCAGCACGAAGTGCAAGACGGCTGATGGACGATCGACTTGATGCTCTTGAAGCCGTATTTCCAGGGCGCGACCAGCCGGATCGGCGCGCCGTTCTCGTTCGGTAAGGTCTTGCCGTAGAATCCGACGGCGAGCAGCGTCAGCGGATGCATGGCTTCGTCCATGCGCAGCCCCTCGACGTAAGGCCACGGCAGCACGTCATCGCGCTGGCCGGGCATCTGTTCCGGGTCGTGCAGCGTGGTGACGGCCACATACTTCGCGCGCGAGGTTGGCTCGAGCTGTGCGAGCAGCGCCGAAAGCGGAAAGCCGAGCCACGGGATCACCATCGACACATCGCTTTTCTGTTTAGCGCTGCGAGGCTTGATCGGCGACGTCCAGGGCCGGGTTGCGGCTGAAGAAGCCGCGCGGGACGAGCTTGAAGCCGATCGTTTCGGTCGGCATCACTGGGTAATCCTCCGGGCGCGCGACGTGTGTGAGCCCGATCGTATGCCAGAGCACCACGTCTTGATGCTCGAGGCTCTCCTCGTCTTGCACATACATCGACACGCCATCGGCGCCCTGCGCTTGATTCGGAAAGAGGCCCGCCGCGTACAACTCGCCGTCGCGGTAACGCGTGATCCAGAGCTGGTGGGTCGCGAACCGTGCGCGCGCGCTGAGCGCGGCGTCGGTGCGCGGGAACGGCAGCGCGAGCGCGCCCGGCTCGAGCGCGTAGCTCGTGGGCTTCCCCAAGGCATTCTTCACGCGCGCGCTCGCCACGTGCCAGTGACGCGCGGTGAGCGGATTGGCGTCGCGCGTCCCTTCGCGCGCGACGTCGCTGACAGCCGCCTCGAAGGCGCCCTGGAAGCTCGCGCTCGGCAGCGCGGCGACCTCCATCTCCATGACGTCCGCTTCCGGACCGTCCACGTCGAGATCGAGCCGGAAGCTGAAGAAGTGCTGATGATGGGGCGCCGCCACGAACACGCCGCGCGCGTCTCTGCCCACCTTCGGCGCCGAGGCCTCGGGCAGCGCGTCAGCGCCGCGGTTGAGGGTCGTGCCGCTGAGCTTGACGTCGACGACGATCGTGCCGTCGAGCTGGAACACCCAATCGAACGCGTAGACGTAGTTGCCGATCCAGCAGTTCCAGGTCGCGACCAGCTCGCGCGCCAGGCGCGTATCGCGTCGATAGGCCACGGGATCGGTGCGCGTCCATAAGATGCCCGCGTCGCGCTCGTACAGCGCGACCGCGGCGGGTACGACGAAGCTTCCGCCGGGGTGGGTCGTTTCCGGCCCGAAATCGCTGGCCAAGAGCGCGTCTAAAAATGCGGCATTTTCTGGCACATCGCGATCGACTTCCAGCGGCTGCACGAGCGCGCCCGCGTTGTACTCGCCGAGATCGAACGCGTCGCGCCAGCTCCAATTCGGATCGTCGATGCCGTAAGGCACGTGGATCTCCGAGAGCGACAGGCGGTACGCGACCGGACGCGACCGGCCCGCGTCCGCGAAGCGCACGTCGTACAGCACGAGCCCCTCGCGCGGATGAAACGCGACATAGAACTGCCAGTTGTGCCAGCGCACGAGCCGTCCTTCGAGCTTCAGGTCCGAACCCTGGGGCTCCTCGACGACCAGCGGCCGGAGCGGGCGCGCACTCGCAGCCGCGCCGGACTCGGCGCTCACGGGTCGCACCAGCGTGTCGCTCATATGCACGACGCGCCGCGTGTTCATATCGACTGTGACCACGACGCCCTCGATCGGACGATCGTACGGGTGCTGCGGTGCGGACGCCGCCGGCGCGTGCGCGCCCCGCTCGAAGCTAAGGCTACGCAGAAGCCGCGTGCTCGGGCCGAACGGCAGCGCCGCCACGACCTCTTGCGGGAGCGACGCGTCGCCGGGCGCCCACACGTCGACGTAC
>CAZYWR010001091.1:0-7377 GCA_964651185.1 uncultured Polyangiales bacterium | reverse complement strand
ACCCCCCTCCACCACGGCGCCTGACCGCCGATCCGCCGGCCGACCAGACCGCTTGTTTTACTTACGCTCTTCCGACCTTTCACCCCGTTCTCAGCTCACAGGAGAACTCGCCGCCATCCTCGGCGCCGCCTACGAGTCCTTCCTCAAGACCAGGATCGAACGCCGAGCTGGCAGGCGTGGGAAGGTTCACGCATGGACGGCCAAGAGCATCGTCGAGATAGTGAGGGAAATGATCGCGGATGCGGGTGGCCACGACGCGGACACCTTGTGGCACGTCGTAGTCGCGGAGCTGGATCATGACTGGGGCGAGATCGAAGACGATGTGCTCGCCCATCACGGCTTCGTAGTCGTCGAGCACGAATGGCCGGCCTTCGTGGAGTGGGTGGGGCAGGTTCGAGACTCGTGGTGGCTCCGTTCATGAGGGCGAGACCGTGACTTTCGCGGCGGCAGCGGAGCTTCGGCGACTCGCTGTGTTCACTCATCTTCGAAGTGTACTTCTAGGCTCACCGCGTCCTCGGCGGTCGCCAAAACGGCGAGATCCTGCAACGATCCGATCTCAGCGTACAAGACGTCGTCCGGCCATCCGCGCACGACAAAACGGAACTCGCCTTGATAGCTGTAGGTGTCGCGCTTCCGAAAGGGGCCAAGTTCGCCCTCATGGTCCTCTGGCACGTAGATGACCAGCCCCTGAGAGCATCCGACAGATAGGGATCGAAACGACTGCCGCGCTCGCCTCAAGAACTCAGGTACATCGTGGATCACAACGGCGTGACTACCCCAGTGGACGTGCCGGTCTTCGACCGCTCTTCCCAGCATGGCCAGGTTTTGCCGGACTCGACCAGCCGTGACTGCATAGGCGCACCACACGTGCGAGGGTGGTGGACCGCCGAGGTACATGAGTCCCGGGGCCGAGAGTTCGAAGCGCCGACCGTCGATCTTGATATGACTCCGGCCTGGCTGAAGCACGACGTCGATCCCTTCCCACCGATCGAAGCGCAACGGGTCAGCGAGGGACGTAGAGAGCACGGCGACGATCCTTCAAAGGCAAGCTACAGGACTGCCTGACGCGCTCTCAGGAAGTTCATCGAGGCCTCGAACGGCTACTTGGTTCCTATGGGCGTCGTGGCCGCGGGCTGCGGTGAGCCTGTCGGCATCTGCGTGCGGCAGCCGGACTTGAGCCCGGCGCAAGTCACTCATGGATCAGGGGGCGGTGGAAGCGTCGATAGAGGATCGGTCGTCTTCCATGCGTTGAACTGCGCACAAACGAGTTGGTTACGGGTCAGCAGGGGACCACCATGCGAACTTCTCCGCGCCCAGCTCACGACTTGATTCCAGATGCCGCCGGTATGTTCGAGCAGATCAGCAAGCATCAACTGAGGGACACCCGGATCGGAGCGAGTAACATCCAGGAGCCTGGAACAGGATGCCCCCCAAGCTCGCAGTGATAGCCGTAGTCCTTGCCCCGGAAAACGAGGGTTCTCATGGGTAGTAGAACGCGTGACGAGCCGGTTTTCTAAATCGGATCTGATCACCTCATGTCTGTCTACTCCGTCTTACCCCGGCCGAGCTGTTGCAGAGCTTCGCCGTGGTGGGACGGTGCATGTCACGGCGGGGGGATGTCCTCGAAGTCCATGGTGCCGTTGAGCGATACCCACAGGACCCGGTTCACGATGTCGCCCTTGGCGGCGATGAGGGCCGCGGCAGCTCGGACGATTGCGAGCTGATCCGGGCGCTTCAAGCCTGCTCGCTCGATGAGCACGATGCCGGCGTGAAGCTCGCGGGCACGCGCAAGCTCCACGAAGTCGTCCACGTTGCAGGTAACGACGACCCGATCTTCCAGGAAGGCTCGCTCGAGGACCTCGGGATCCTCAGAGCCGAGCATCCCTCGATCTCGTACGTGGCAGGCATCAAGGCCGTCTTCGACACGCAGGGCATGCGCCACAGCCGGGGAGAGGTTTTCATCAAGCAAGAGCTTCACGAGCCACCGTCACCGAGCAGCAGGGGCTTTACGTTCACGTGGCCGGCCACGCTTGGGATAAGCCAGGGTGTACAGCTTCGCGAACTCGATGTCCTCTTCCTTGATGTACGGGTAGTCTTCCAGGATTTCGGCTACAGGTGCGCCGTTGATGAACATCCCACCGATGTGGCGCACCGAAAGGCGGCTCTTGGGAAACACGGGCTCGCCACCAAGAATCTTCTGGTTGACCACGACTTTCTTCTTCCACGCTTCGAAGCGGTTCAGCGTGTCGGCCACGTCCCTTGCGACTTTGGCGAGCTTCAGTTCGAGCACGGGGCTCACCTCGATGTTGGTGGGCTTTCCCGGGCCTGAGAGGGCCTTGGCGATGAGGTGGTACACCTTCTTGCGGTCATCGACGCCGAGCTGGATATCGAGCAACGCCAGCATGCGAAAGTACACGAGGTCCGCGAGTGAGAACGTCGGCGGGCTTTCGGAACCGAAGAACCCGTGCTCGACGTCCTTCCGCACACGCCCCTCTTCCACGCCGGAGAGGGCAACGACTTCGGTGACGGTGAGAGCCGGTTGTCCCATAATCACTCCCTGATTAGGAAATGATAACGCGCCGGCGAGCTTGCGCGCAAGGGCCGGGCTCGGCAACGAGAATAGGCCGGGTGCAAGACCGCACACCTTCACGAAATCACGTCGGAATAACCGCGCGCCGTGCTCAATGGTGTTTGGGCTCAGGGCATGGCTCGACGGGGACGGAGTGCAGCACGATTTCGGGAATGCATATGGCTTCGACGAAGATTTCCCGGCCCCGACGGCAACGGCGAACCAAGCCAATTCGCTCGAGGGCATCGACATGGTGGCAAGTCGATGCGGGAGAGAGGTCGAGCTGCTTCGCGAGTTCGCCCATGGTCATCGTGGTACTCCCCTCGAGCAAGCCGATGATGACCTCACGGGCAGGGTGGGCGAGTGCAGCTGCGATTTCGGTGAACGTCAATGGGATGCGTCTCATTTAGGCTGACGACAAACAGTACACCGCACCGGTGACCAGGACGGCTCTAAGATCTCCAGTGGGTTCGACTGCTGTCGAAGGGAACGATGAATGGCGGACGAGCGAGCGTGCACCCCGGATTTCCCGAGGCTTCGGTGCCCCGCCGGCACTACCATCAAGGTGCACGGTGGTCAGCTTGACCCCATCGAGTTCGCGCGGGATTTTCGAGGTCATGGATACCAACGAACGAGCGAGGATCATCGGGGAACTGCTTGGGTAGGTAGCTGTCGTTCACCAAGCGTACGTCGGAAGCGAGGTGACAGTCACCGTTCCCAACGACACCACGCCGACGGACGTCGAAGCCAAGGCTGCGTTGGGCGAGGCCCTTCGGCTGATCGGTAAGCTCATGTTCGTCGATGCGGATCATGTCGAAGCCCTCGATGCTGCTCCGCCTGCACCTCTCTTCTCGTTGTTGGGGATGTTGGCTGCAGATGCTTGGCCCCTAGGAGATGCTCCACTTGCTGCGCCGCAACGACGGGCCCTGGCTGGATTGCTCACGCTGATCGACATGGCGGCGGACATGGCTCTCGACATTTGCGAGAGGAAGCCGATCGGAGATGCCAGCCGGATCATCGCGGCCGGTAACGTGCTGGCCGGAGGCTCCGGGGCCGACCGGCATGTATTGCGAATGACCGTGGACTGCCTGCGTGCGGGCCGCCGCGAGTGCCGAACTGCCGTGAACGACGACGAGCGGGCGGGAAGCCTTGCCCAGGTCATGGCCGAGCTTCCGGTCATCCTTCAACGTGACCCCGTCTCGGGCGGCGAGGCTGTGGTGAAGCAGTTCCTGGACGTGGAGCCCAACGGTAGCAGCGATGGGGAGTTCTTCTCGGCGGTTTCGGTGCTGCTTGAGAAGGCGTTCGGTTTCCGTGCCTCTGCCAAATCGATCGACAACGCCACGCAGTCGCGCGGGAAGGAGAGGCTCGCGAAGGGCTGACTCCGGCTCCCTCACATCGTGAGGTGGTGGTCCGTCGCCCAAGAAAATACCACGTGCCCTGACCGCACCGATGCGGCGGAGGTGAGAATCACGTGGAGAACGAGCCGACACTGGCAAAACAGTTCGAAAACCTATGTGCCAGGATCACGAGCGAGCACTCGGTGCTCGCGATCATCCGAGAAGTGCGCGAGGGCAAGATGAGATTGCCCCGCTTTGGTGGACACCTGGAAAGGGACTACGCTCAAATAGTGGACGATCTAAAGTATCCGGCATGGCTTCCGGTATAGCTCTTTGAAGTGGCTGATTCCGCGCTGCCAGCGGACTGGATCTGCAACGTGTTCCACGACGAGCCAGCGCTTTTGCTGGGGCCGGACTTCGTCGCTAAGGATCAAGCAGCACACGCGAGCATGGCCGAGCTAGAAGCGGATCAGGTCGACCGATTCTGGAAGCGCATTGAGTCTCTACGCGCTAACGAGACGGACGATACGGCAGCGATTCGCGGTTCACGGCCCGACGGCGAGGCCCTCGGCACGCGCAGCAGCGATTAGCTTTTGATCGGCGCAGAAGGTGACGGGCTGCAGCAGGGCTTCGTGCACGAGCAGCGCGGAAGCGAGATGGATGGCATCGGCACCGCGCAGTGCGTGGCGGGCGAGCAGCTCGTCAACGCGGCGATGGATATCGTCGTTGACAGCGACGCGGTGCATGCTTGGCCACTCGGCGCGGAAGTTGACGGTTGCTTTCTCGATGCTTTCTGCGTCGGCGGGCACGTCGCGCTTCTTGCCGGGCGAAGGTGGCGACCATCTCGTCATAGAGGATCTCGGAGGCGATGGCACGCGTGGTCTTGTTTCCACAACGCCTCGATTTCGGGCGAGCCTTCTTCGACGAGATAGCGCTTCACGAGGGCGGAGGTGTCGAAGTAGACGATCATCCGCCGTTACCTACGGTCTTCTAGAACGATCTCGCATTTCCGAGGTCGAGAGTTTGCGCGCATTTGGCTCGGGCGGGCGCAGAAGTCCTGTTGTAACTGCCCGCGCTTCGAGCTCGTCCGGCGAGGACGGGGCCATGGCTGCGCGCCTGAGGCTCTTTGCGTGTAGGAATTCCATGAAGTCGACGATCTCGAACAGCTCCTCGTTCGGGGCGTTGCGCAGTTTCTCGAGTAGGTCGCGCAAGACGCTGTCTCTTGATGACATGGGAGCTCCGTCAGGATCAACTTCCTCGCCGAGCGGCGAGGAAGGCGTCGATGGCGCACAGGACAGTGTCCCGATCACGTGTGGATAGCTTGTCCATGAGTTGCAGACGGCGCAAGAAGCGCCGATGCTGTGCGGTGCGGTTGGCCTTCGTGGCCGGCGCGCTTCGTTTGCAGGCGAAGCTGGCGATGACCTCGGTGTACAGGATCGGTGAGGCGGCACTCCTGATCGCCCGCTTCCAAGACTGCGGCGACAACTCGGCGAGCTTGTCGTTCGGCAGCTCGCGCAGCTTTTCCAGCAGGGCCTGGGCGTAGCTCGGTGAGACCACGAGAATCTCCTGCAGCAGCTGCTCAGTGCGCGCAATCGGCTCGCCTCCGCGCCCGCCAGAGGTCCAGGACCCTGGTCGTCTCAACGCGGCCCCGAAACGAATAGTATCCCAATCGACTAAAACCGTGCCCAAGGTCGAGCGACCGGTGGTCGAGCGGTGGCAGGTCATAGCAACTCGGGTGGCGGCGAGGTCGGCGGCTGTTGGGTGCGTGCTCCGCGTTCCGCGCGCTCCGGAGTAGCTGGCTGCGGGCCTGTTCGCGATCCAACCCTACCGTTGACGTAAGTCACCGTTTGCCGCCTTTACCCCGACCGCGCGCCGCGGGCAGGGTGTCTGCATTGTCGCCGCGCGCACTCAAATGCGCCTCGAGCAAGCGCGCCAACCGCGCGCGAAAATCGCGCGAAGCGCGCGGGTGCTTGGGTAGGCCCTCGAGTTCGCGCAAGCGCTCGCCGAAGACGGCGTCGCCGAGCAGTGCGAACGCGGTCAGTTCGACGACGAAGCACGTGTCTGCGAGTTCGAGGTCGGGTCGCTTGGAGCGCGTGCGGCGAAATGCGTGCGCGCCCTGGATCACGCGCCGCAGACGAACCTGCGAGGGCAGGGCGGGCGGCTCGAGGCCCGATAAGACGAGCCACGCGATCAGCCGCGCTTGGCCGCGATCGGCGAGGGTCTTCGCGATGCGTTGCAAGACGTCTTCGGCGTGCACGGCTTGAGCCTGTGTCAGCGTGCTCGCGAAGGTCGCGATCAGCTCGGCGTGCAGCGCGCTTACCGCGCGCTCGACCACCGCCGTGACCAGCTCGTCGCGGCTGCGGAAGTGGTGGAGGATGGCAGGGTGGGAGATGCCGAGGTCCTTCGCGAGTTCGACCAGGCGCAGGCCCTCGGGACCGTGCTGGGCGAGTCGGCGTTCGGCCGCGTCGAGGATGCGGAGCCGGGCTTGCTCGGCGGAGAGGCGGGTGTGTGCAGCGCGAGCCATTCGAAATTGATAGCAAAAACCTGGACAGGTAGCGGGCGCTTGATGCGCGGGTCGTTCTTACTTACAATTTTGTAAGTAGTGAGGGCGCCATGATCCAGCTCCGTTCCCCGAACCGCTATCGTCCCCTGGAAGCCCTGCGCGCCCTGCGCGCGCTCGCCCGAGATCCGGACGACACGGGCCAGGTGTTCAAGATCGTGCGAGCCCTGTCGGGCGACACCCAGCTGCGCATCCTGCGTCGGCTGCAGGCGAGCGAGATCGGACGGCGTGTGCTCCATGCGCGTAAGCCGCTGGTGGAGGCGTTGGTGGATCGGGAGCGCCTGCGAACGCTACCCGCCGACACGCTCGGGCACGCTTATCTGCGCTTTTGCGAGCGGCACGGCATCACGGCCGACGGGCTGATCGCAGCCAGCCGCGAGGGCGACATGTCCGCGCTCAGCCAGGACGAACAGTTCGTGCACGCGCGCATGCGCGACATGCACGATCTGATTCACGTGGTCACCGGCTATCAGACCGATCTGGCTGGCGAAGCCGGTGTGCTCGCCTTCACCGCGGCGCAGACGAAGAACCCAGGCGTCGCTCTCATCGTGCTGTTCGCCTACGTACGCCCGCGCGGGCCACGTGGCGCGCTGCGCGAGATGATACGTGACGGTTTTGCGCGCGGACGACGCGCGGCTTGGTTGCCCGGCCTCGATTGGGAGGCACTGCTCGAACGACCCCTGGCGGATATTCGACGCGAGGTCCGCTTGCGCGATCCTGCCGAATATAAGCCGATCTGGCCACATGAGGTCTTTCCTGACAAGCGACCACGGAGTCCTCGCACGGTCTCGGTCGCGCCTTCGATGAGCGCGCACGAATCGCAGACGCCGATCTAAACAGGATCAGGTTGACCCCGATCCAAGTTTTTGACGCTACCGCCTGCATGGCTCAAGTTGCACGAGATCACGCGG
>CAZYWR010001090.1:0-7113 GCA_964651185.1 uncultured Polyangiales bacterium | reverse complement strand
GCGCGCTCGCCAGCCGTCCGCGTGTGCTGCTCTTGGACGAGCCGACCGAAGGTATCCAACCCTCGATCATCAAGGAGCTCGCGGTCGTGCTCAAGGAGATCCGCGACCGCAAGCGACTCACCATCTTGGTTTCGGAGCAAGTGCTCAGCTTTGCGCTGGCGGTCGCGGACCGCGTCCTGGTGCTCAACAAAGGAGAGATCATCCACGAAAGTACCCGGAACGATACGGACGAGGCGGTGATGAAGAGGCTTCTATCCATCTGACACAGGAGACATGCATGGAGACTTTGATTAAAGTCGATATCTCGAAGGCCGCCGTAGAGCAGGATGTCCTGCACAACCGCTGGCATCCCGACATTCCGATCGTGTCTTGGGTCAAGCCGGGCGATGAGTTCCGGATCGAATGCATAGACTGGACGGGAGGCCAGATCAAAGACGACAACTCGGCCACCGACGTCAAGGTCGTCGATCTCACGAAGGTGCATTACCTGAGCGGGCCCATCGGCGTGAAGGGCGCGGAGCCCGGTGACCTGCTCGTGGTGGATATCCTCGACGTCGGCGTCTTGCCGACCTCCCAGTGGGGTTTTACGGGCATCTTCGCGAAAGAGAACGGCGGCGGATTTCTCACCGAGCACTATCCCGACGCGCGCAAAGCTTGCTGGAACTTCAGCGGCATCTACGCCAATTCGCGCCACATTCCCGGCGTTGAGTTCGCGGGTATCATGCACCCGGGGCTGATCGGCTGTCTGCCCTCGATGGAGTTGCTCAAGACCTGGAACAAGCGTGAGCTCGATCTCTTCAACACCAACCCGGAGCGCGTGCCCGCGCTGGCGACGCTGCCGCACGCAGAGACCGCGCACCTCGGCCGGTTGAAAGGGAGCGCCGCCAAGGAGGCGGCAGCCATCGCGGCACGCACGGTGCCGCCGCGCGAACACGGCGGCAACTGTGACATCAAGAATCTGTCGCGCGGCTCGACCGTGTACTTTCCCGTCTATCAGCCGGGCGGCGGGCTCTCGATGGGCGACATCCACTTCTCGCAGGGCGACGGAGAGATCACCTTCTGCGGCGCGATCGAGATGGCGGGTTACCTCGACATCCGCGTGAACGTGATCAAGAACGGCATGAAGATGTACGGCATTCTCAACCCCGTGTTTCGGCCGAGCCCGCTCGAGCCGAACTACAGCTCGTTCCTGATCTTCGAAGGCATCTCCGTCGACGAGGCAGGCAAGCAGCATTACCTCGATGTGCACGTCGCGTACCGTCAGGCCTGTCTGAACGCGATCTCATACCTGAGTAAGTTCGGGTACAGCGGCGCGCAGGTCTACGCCATCCTCGGCACCGCGCCCATCGAAGGGCGGATCAGCGGCATCGTGGACATTCCAAACGCGTGCGCCACGTTGGCGGTGCCGACGGAGATCTTCAACTTCGATATCAAGCCGAACGCGAAGGGGCCGACGGCCATGGTTCCGGCAGGCATCGATCTGGCCAAAGCCGATTGAGGAGCGGAACCCCATGCCGGTTTACGAGTACGAATGTGGAGACCACGGCGTGTTCGAACTGCTTAGGTCGATCGCCGAGCGCGCCGAACCTGCGCCTTGTCCGAGCTGCGCGCGGGAGGCCCCGCGCGTGGTCAGCGTGCCGCACCTGTCCGGAATGGCGCGCCCGAACATGATCGCTCACGCGCGCAACGAGCGGAGCCGGCACGAACCGCGGCACGTGCACGCGGGACACACGCATGCGCGGGCGCCGGCCCAAGCCATCCCAGAGCGTCGCCCTGCCCTACAGCGCTCGACCGGTTCGCGGCCGTGGGTGCTCGAGCACGGCTGACCGCTACGGCGAGGCGTGCACGCGCAGTAAGCCCTGCTGCGCGGTGTTGGCGACGAGCCGGCCGTCGCGCGTGTAGATGCTGCCGCGCACGAGCCCACGCGCGCCGCCCGCAGCGGGGCTGTCCATCACGTACAAGAGCCACTCGTCGACCCGCATCGGCTGGTGAAACCACATCACATGGTCGAGGCTCGCGCTCTGCATACCGGGCTTGTGCCAAGTCGCGCCGTGCGGCAACAGCGCCGTGGTCAGAAACGAGTAGTCCGATGCGTACGCGAGGAGGTAAGCGTGGAGCGGGGGCGAATCGGGCAGCTTGCCGCGCGCGCGCATCCAGACTCTGCGCCTCGGCGGCAGCGGGGTGGGCGAGAGCAGGTCATCTTGGCGGTCGATCGTGCGCAGCTCGAAGGGCCGATTCGCTCGGACGATGGCCGTGCCGCTGCCGGCTAGCTCGTCGACGTCCGGCTCGACGCTCTCGGGCGCTGGCGCGTCTGGCATCAGTTCGGCGTGCTCGAAGCCGAGCTCCTGTTTCTGGAATGACGCTGCCAGGTTGAAGATCGGCCGGCCGGCTTGCACCGCGACCACGCGGCGGGTCGTGAACGAGCTGCCGTCGCGGATGCGATCCACCTCGTAGACGATCGGCCGCGAAACGTCCCCTTTGCGCAAAAAGTAGGCGTGCAACGAGTGCACGTGACGCTCGACCGGCACCGTCTGAACTGCCGCCGAGAGCGCCTGACCTAGCACCTGTCCGCCGAAGACGGTGCCCCAACCGAGGTCGACGCTCTGCCCGCGAAACAAGTTCTCCTCGATGCGCTCGAGCGCTAGCTGTTGCACGAGCTCGTCGAGCAGCTTGGACATGCGCGCAATTGTACCGAGCGCCGGCGCGAATCGCTCGTATGGAAAGCTGTCGCGATGATCTGCCGCGCGCGCCGATCAGAGGCGATCGAGCAAGACCAGCCAACCGCCGTACGCGCCGGCGGTAATCGCGATGATCAGCGCGTAGCGCCAGAACGAACCCTTGGGGGCATCGTCCTCGAGCAACGCCGGGACGACCTCGTACTCGCCCGACTCCGTGTAGCGCATGGACTCGAGCTCGCCCTGCGGATCGAAATCGACGCTCGGCCGCGAGGTGCGCGCCCGGTGAGGCGGCTCGGTGGAGGCTGCGCGCGACGAACGCGCGCGTTCGCGCGGCGCGTTCCCTGGGTGGCGTGCGCGTTCGCGGGGCTCGCGCGCGCCGTCATACGCGTGCGCGGGCTCGGACGCGGCCTCCGCCGAGTCGAACCAGCCACCGCGGGCGGCCCCGCTTGGCGCACGAGGCGGATCCACCGGACGGTACGCCCCGGTCTGGTCGGCCCAATTTCCGTCGTAGCCGACGATCACCTCGACGCGGGCGAGGCCCACGTCGACGCGCGCCTCATGGGGCAGAGGCGTCCAGCCGTCGTCGATCGCCCTGCCGTTCAGCAGCACCCCGAGCTCGGGCCCGCTCCGCACGAACGCGCGCCCGCCGACCACCAGGATCGAAAAGGCTCGGCCGGGGACGAAGGCCGCGCGGATTTGCCAATCGCAGACGGGATCGGAGCCCACCGTGATCATCGTGCCACCGAGCACTTCGTCGAGCAGCCAACTGGCGCGCTCGGAGGAGCCCTGCCGCAAGCGCAACAGCGCGGCGAAGCCCGGGACCCCCACCTCGTTGCCTAGCTCGTCGATGGTCGTCACAGTTGCTGCCTGTTCCATCCCCAGACGCTAAGCAAACCGCGTACCGTAAGACTCAGCGCTCGTCAAGAAGTCGCCGCGTTCCTTTGGAAAGTTGGCGTGAGCCGCCAACGCTCGAACCTCTCCGCGGCGTGTCGGCCCCCACAGAATCGTGGCGTTTCGGGCCGCCGCGCTGCGGCACACGCGCGTCCTTTGGCGCGTTCTGGCACGCACAGTCCGCGGCGCGGGGGTTAGATGCCCGCTAGACGCAGGCGTCGGCGTCTCGTCGCCGGCCTTCAAGCGCCGGCGGCGAAGGCCCGGACGACGATGGCCTCGAGCGCCGCGCGCTGGGCGCCGACGCTCTGCGCCAACGCGAGCTGGCTCCGCGCGCGGGCCAAGTTGTGCGCGCTGCGCGAGGGAAACTTGTCGGCGTTCCAGCCGAAGTAGCTCTCGTAGAGAGCGTCGGCGCAAAACCGCGCCGCGAGCTCGAGCGCGATCGTCTCGGTGGCGAGCACGAGCGCCGCGCGCTCCTCGGGAACCAACAGCGCGCGCACCCCGGGCGCGTAACCGGCCAGCGCTGCCTCGAAGAGATCCGCGCGGAACACGACGTCGCGCTCATCCTCGCCGGCCGGGTTGCACCACGAGCGAAAGGCATCGCCGAGCTCGACCGGGATGGTCAGGTTCGCGATGGTGTCGAGGTCGACCAGCGCGCGCGCTTCTTCGCAGGCGTCGTCAAAAAGGACATTGGAGATCTTCAGGTCCCCGTGCACGACGCGCGCGGGTAGCTCGGGCATGGCCTCGAGCCGCTCTCCGCGCGCGAGGATCTGCGCAGCGACTGGGGCTATCGCCTCGTAGTCGCGGTGCTGCCCGCGCTCCGCGAGCGCGCGGCGCAGATGCGCGAGGTGCGCGGGCGTATCGTGCACACCCGGACGCACGAAGCGAAACGCATAGCGCAGGTCGCTGACTGCCTCGTGGAAGCGCGCGACCAGGCGGCCGGCCGAGCGCGCCGTCTCCGCTCGCTCGAGCTTGTGGATGGTGCGGCCTTCCAGCCAGCTCTGCATGCGCCACACGCCGCCGTCTTGCGCCACCGTCCACAGCGCTCCGTTCGTGGTCCGGAGCAGGCGCGGCGTCAACAGGCCCTTCTGCTCGAGGTGGGCGGTCACCGCTTCGATATCGAAATGCACGCTCGCCTGGAAGACTGGATGCAGACGCTGCAACACGGCCCGCCGGTCGTGTTCTTCGACCGAGAAGGTCTGATTGATGAGCCCCCCGGCCAGCGCGCGCACGCGGCTCGCCGGCGAGAAGCCGTACACCTGCAAGATCGACTCGAGACCTGAGATCGCCGCCACGGGTGCGCCTTAGCATACCGAGTGCCGCGCCCCGCTGGCGAGGACCGGACGCGGCCGAGCATGCGTCGGCGGCGGACGCCAGAACGAGCGGCCTCGCCTCACTCGGCCCCGGAGGCGACCCGTACGCAGCGAAAGCGCGGCTTGATGAACTTGTTGACGAAGGTGCCGATCGACGGCGCGCCGCGCAGCGCTTCGAACGTGGACGCAGGCACCATGAAGTAGCGGTAGACCGCGCCCTTCTCGAACTCTAGCTCGAGGATGGCGGTGAGCGGGTCGTAGCCCATCGAGCGGACGCTCGATGATTCAACGCGAAAGCGGCGCATGGCTCCGGGAGGGGGAGATCGTTGCACGATCTGTATGCACGTTCCTGGCACGCGCGAGCGCCTTCGCGCGGCGGTGCTTCCGGCGCGCGCTGCGGACCTCAGCGGCCAACGAAACGGGGTGGACGCTTCTCGAGAAAGGCTTTGACGCCTTCGGCGTAGTCGTCGCTGGCATAGCAGGTCGCGATCGAGGCTTCCATGGCCGCCGTGTCGCGCGCACCCGGCGCCTTCATCAGCTCGCGGGCGATGATCTTGGCGCTACGCAGCGTCAGCGGCGCGTTTTCCGCGATGCACGCGGCCACCTCGAGCACGAACGGCTCCAGCTCGACTTTGCGCCTCACCTCGCTGACCAATCCTCGCGCCAACGCCTCGCTGGCCGTGAAGCGCCTCGCCGTGAAGAAGATCTCCTTCGCCGCGGCCGGCCCGAGCGTCTCGATCAACGTAGCCATGCCCGGCGCGGGGTAGCCGAGGCCGAGGCGCGCCGCGGGGATCGCGAAGCGCGCGTCTTCGGATGCGTAACGGAAGTCTGCCGTCAGCGCGATGGCGACACCACCCCCCACGCAGAAGCCGTGGATCATGGCGATCACCGGCTTGTCGAGCGCGCTGAGCGCGGCGAAAGCGGCCTCGTTCGCGCGGTTGTATCGGGACGCTTCCTCGCCGAAGCGGTAGCGCTCGAACTCGGAGATGTCCGCGCCGCTGATGAAGGCGAGCTCGCCTGCCCCGCGCAGCACCACCACGCGCACGGCGTCATCGCTCGCGAGCTCGGCGACCGCGCGCGGGATCTCCAGCCACATCTCGAGCGTAATCGCGTTGCGACGCTCCAGGTGGTCGAACACGAGGAAGCCGATGGATCCCTGCTTTTCGATGCGAATCGCGCCCGCCATGCCGGCCACGACAGTAGCAGAAGTTAGAGGTCCAGCAGCGCGCGACGGCGGGCGCGCTCGATGCGGGCCTCCATGGCGCGCTGCGCCGGGGCGGTGTCGACCAGCACCAGCTCGTCGAGCCGTTCGCCGAGGCCGAGCGACTCCTCGAGCAGCACGTCGATCGCCTGCGCCGGGCTGAGCCAGGCGACCGAAGCGTGCGGCAACGCGAGCGCGATCGTGCGCACGCGCAGCGCGAGCACGCGCGCCAGCAGCGTCCTGAGCAACACCCGATAGCCTGGCTCGTCGAGGCCGCTGCGCCGGCCCGCCCCGAGGCACAAGAGCCGCTCCGCGGCGAGCCGCCCTTCCGGCGGCGGCAACAGCAAAGCCTCGTCGAACAGGCCCTTGAGCTCGCCCTGGACGAGCAGGTCCGACAGACGGCCGCACAGCCGCCAGTCCGCAAGTCCGGCGGCACCGCGCAGCGGACGCTCATCGCTGAATACGGGCAGACACAACAGCTCGGTCTTCAACGCGCTCAAGCTCGCGAGCTCGAGGGGCGCGAACCGGAGCTCCATCTCAGGCCTTCCCGACCTCGGTCGCGATGCGATCGAGCACACCGTTGACGAAGCCCGCGCTGCCCTCGCCGCCGTAGCGCTTGGCTAGCTCGACCGCCTCGTTGAGCGTCACGCGCCGCGGGATGTCCGCCATGAACATGAGCTCGTAGGTGGCGAGCCGCAGGATGTTGCGATCGACGCGCGGCATGCGCTCGAGACGCCAGTGCTCGCTCACCTTGCGGATCATCGCGTCGATCTCCTGCGCGTGCTCGCCGTAGCCCGCGACCACGGTGTGGGCGAAGTCTTTGCCTTCGACGCTGGGCGCCAAGTGGGCCCAGTGCAGCCGCTCGGCCTGCTCGAGCGAGCCGCCCGCGAGATCCTCGGCGAACAAGATCTGCAAAGCCGCTTCGCGACCCCTGGTGCGCGCTCCCATAACCGACTGCCTGTCGAAGCGCGCGCGAACGCGCGCAAGCGAATTAATGAAGAGCACGCGCTAGCGCGCGCAAACAAAAAGTGAT
>CAZYWR010001089.1:0-11004 GCA_964651185.1 uncultured Polyangiales bacterium | reverse complement strand
GAGGCTCAGAAAGCGCGCCTGGCCGCGCAGCGCGCGCCGCTGCCCCTCCCACATGCCGCTGTGGTACGGGAACGCGTGCAGAAACACGACCGGCAGCTGGTCGCTGGCACCTTCGTCGCAGAACGACAGTGCGAGCGTGCTCATGATCGCCTCCCGGTTGACGCCCGGCGATCTTGCGAAAGCGCAGTGTCTGGCGCGAGCGTGCTCACGATCGCCTCCCCGTTGACACTCTACGACGCGTGGAACGTGACGCAGCCCGCCTCGGCGTCGACCTCGACCTGCGCACCCAACAAAAGCGGCGTGTTCTCCGGCACGTGACCGAACGGCGCGTCGGCGAGCAGCGGCACGCCGAGCGTCCCCAAGCGCTCCTCGAGCACCGCGCGCGCGCGGATCCCGTCTGGGCCAGGCGCGCAGTCGGTAAACTGGCCGAGCACGATCGCGCGCACGCCGGCGAAGAAGCCCGCCTGCAGCATGGTCGTGAGCATACGATCGAGCCGGTAAGGTCGCTCGGTGACGTCTTCGAGCGCCAGGACGACGCCCTCGAGCGGCGGGAGGTACGGCGTTCCGACGAGCGCGCACAAGACCGTCAGGTTGCCGCCGAAGAGGCGCCCTCGGGCGCGGCCGCCGCGCACGCACGCAAGGCCCTTGAGCGGCTCGGGCTCGGCGCCTTCGAGCAGCGCGCACCAGCGCGCCTGGAGCGCGGGCGAAGCGTCGGGCAGCGAGCAAACCATCGGACCGTGCAGCGAGCACAGCCCGGCGCGCGCCCAGAGCGCGTGCAACGCGGTGACATCGCTGAAGCCGACGAGCCACTTGCGGGCCGCGTGCACCTCGTCAACCGTCAGCGCAGGCAAGAGGCGCGTCGCGCCGTAGCCTCCGCGCGCCGCTACGAGCGCGCCCATTTCGGGCGCAGAGAGGCCCATTCGCAGATCTGCGAGCCGCTCGCCGTCGCTGCCCGCGAGAAAGCCGCGCTGTACGAACAGCGAACGCCCCAGGTTCGGTCGATAGCGCTGCTCGAGCAGCGCGAAGCCGGCGTCGAAACGGCCGCGATCGAACGGACTCGACGGCGCGAAGAGCTGGACAGGCGTCTGAGGCGAAAGGGGAGCAGGGCGCGCGAACCACGTCATCGCGCGCGATCATGGCACGGATTGACCCGCCCTGAGGCGCCGTCAGCCCGGCCCGGATACGGCTTTGTCCGGGCGCTGGCGCGCCGACGCCGCGATGAACTCGCGGTTCATGCGCGCGATGAAGCCGACGCTGATCTCCTTCGGGCAGACCGCCTCGCACTCTCGGTGATTCGTGCAGGAGCCGAAGCCCTCGGCGTCATGGCGCGCCACCATGTTCAAGACGCGCCGGTCCTTCTGCGGTTGGCCTTGCGGCAAGAGGTTGAGATGGCCGAGCTTCGCGCTCATGAAGAGCGACGCCGACGCGTTCGGGCAGGCCGCCACGCATGCACCGCAGCCGATGCAAGCCGCGCCGTCGAACGCGAGGTCGGCGTCCGTCTTGCTCACGCGCAGCGCGTTCGCCTCGGGCGCCGAGCCCGTGCGCACCGAGATGTAGCCGCCCGCCGCGATGATGCGGTCGAACGCGCCGCGATCGATCACCAGATCCTTGATCAATGGGAAGGCCTTGGCGCGGAACGGCTCGACCCAAATCTCGTCACCGTCCTTGAACGTGCGCATGTGCAGCTGGCACGCGGTGGTCGCCGCCTGTGGGCCGTGCGCCACCCCGTTGATCATCAGGCCGCACTGGCCGCAGATGCCCTCGCGACAGTCGCTGTCGAAGGCGATGGGCTCCTCGCCTTGCAGGATCAGTCGCTCGTTGAGGATGTCGAGCATCTCGAGGAACGACGCATGGTCCGTGACCTTGACGTCGTAGTGAACGAACTTGCCTGGAGCTTGCGGTCCAGGCTGACGCCATACGTGAAGGTGGATATTCAGATCGCTCACTTGTAACTCCGCTGACTCGGCTTGACGTACTCGAACTCGAGCGGCTCCTTGTGCAACACCGGCTCGAGCATGCGGCCCTTGTCGTCGCCGCGAAACTCCCAAGCCGCGACATATTGGAACTGCTGGTCGTCGCGCTTGGCCTCGCCCTCGGGGGTCTGACTCTCGACCCGGAAGTGGCCGCCGCAGCTCTCGCGCCGGTGCAACGCATCGCGCGCCATGAGCTCGGCGAGCTCGAGAAAATCCGCGACGCGGCCGGCCTTCTCGAGGCTCTGGTTGAGGTCCTCGGCGCTGCCGGGGATCGCCAGGTTCTCCCAGAACTCGCTGCGCAGCGCGGGAATCCGCGCGAGCAGTGTGCGCAGCCCTTCTTCGCTGCGGGCCATGCCGCAGTACTCCCAACACAAGAGCCCGAGCTCGCGATGGAAGGAGTCGGGCGAGCGCTTGCCTTGGATGTTGAGCAGACGCTGAACGCGCGCCTGCACGTCCGCTTCGGCTCGCTTGACGTCCGGGTGTGAGCCGTCGATCTTCTTCAACCGGCCTTCCGCGGTCGCGCGGGCGAGGAAGTCGGCGACCGTGGAGGGCAGCACGAAGTAGCCATCGGCCAAGCCCTGCATGAGCGCGCTCGCGCCCAAGCGGTTCGCGCCATGGTCGCTGAAGTTCGCTTCCCCGCCGACGAACAGGCCTTGAATCGTGCTCATCAGGTTGTAGTCGACCCAGAGCCCGCCCATCGTGTAGTGAATGGCCGGGAAGATGCGCATCGGCGTGCTGTACGGGTCGTCGCCCGTGATGCGCTGGTACATGTCGAACAAGTTGCCGTAGCGCTCTTTGACCTTCGCCTTGCCGAGCCGGCCTACGGCCTCGCTGAAGTCGAGATACACGCCGAGCCCGCCCGGCCCGACGCCGCGCCCCTCGTCGCACACCTCTTTGGCGCTGCGCGATGCGATGTCGCGCGGCACCAGGTTCCCGAAGCTCGGGTACTTGCGCTCGAGGTAGTAGTCGCGATCAGATTCCGGGATCTCGTGCGGTGGCTTGTTGCAGTCTTCCTTGCGCTTCGGAACCCAGACACGCCCGTCGTTGCGCAACGATTCGCTCATCAAGGTGAGCTTCGATTGGTAGTCGCCCGCCACCGGGATGCAGGTCGGGTGAATCTGCGTGTAGCAGGGGTTCGCCAACAACGCGCCCTTTCGATGCGCGCGCCAGATCGCCGTGGCGTTGCAGCCTTTGGCATTCGTCGAGAGGTAAAAGACGTTGCCGTAGCCGCCCGTCGCCAGCACGACGGCGTCGCCGAGATACGACTCGATCTTGCCGGTCACCATGTTGCGCGCGACGATGCCGCGCGCGAGCCCGTCGACCACGACGAGATCGAGCATTTCGTGCCGCGGATGCATCTTCACCGTGCCCGCGTCGATCTGCTCTTCGAGCGCTTGGTAAGCGCCGAGCAACAGCTGTTGGCCGGTCTGGCCGCGCGCATAGAACGTGCGCGACACCTGCGCGCCGCCGAACGAGCGGTTGTCGAGCAGACCAGAGTACTCGCGCGCGAACGGCACGCCTTGCGCGGTGCACTGATCGATGATGTTCACGCTCAGCTGCGCGAGCCGGTACACGTTGCTTTCGCGCGCCCGGAAGTCGCCGCCTTTGACTGTGTCGTAAAACAGACGGTAGATGCTGTCGCCGTCGTTCTGATAGTTCTTGGCGGCGTTGATGCCGCCTTGCGCCGCGATGCTGTGCGCGCGGCGCGGGCTGTCTTGTTAACAGAAGCAGAGCACGTTGTAGCCGAGCTGGCCCATGGTGGCCGCGGCCGCTCCGCCCGCCAGGCCCGAGCCCACCACCAGCACCGTGTACTTTCGGCGGTTGGCCGGGTTCACCAGCTTCATCTCGAAGCGGTGGCGATCCCAGCGTGTCTCGATGGGGCCGCCCGGCGCCTTCGACTTCAGCTCGATGGTCATGATCGCGAACCTGTCCCTTTTCTCGCGCGCACGCGCGCGACCGACTCGCCTCTAGCTTTTGCTCGTGCTCGTTATTCGCCCGCCACGCCCTCGGCCGGGACCGGCATGAGCACGCCGGTTTGTACCGAGATCGGGATCGAGACCATGCCGAGCACCACCACCAACGTGCCGACGATCGCCGCCTGCTGACGCAGCGAGTTGTACTTCGGATGGTCGAGCCCGAGCGACTGCGTGAGGCTCCAGATGCCGTGATAAAGGTGCAGACCGAGCGCGCACATCGCGACGATGTAAAAGCCCGCCACGGCCGGATGCATGAAGCCGAGCACGACGTTGTTGTAGACGTTGCCTGGCTCGAACTCATAGCCGATGTGGCCGGTCATGCCCCAGGTCAAGTGCAAGATGTGATAGATGATGAAGGCGAGCAGCAGCACGCCCCCGTAACGCATGGTGAGCGCGGCGTAGTTGGTCGCCAGATCCTTGCGCTGGTAGTAGCTGCGCGGGCGCGCGTCGTTGTTGCGGCCCCAGAGCGTAAACGCGCAGTGCAAGTGCAGGATGATCGACACCGTCAGCACCGCTCGGGTCCCCCAGAGCAGGACCGGCGAGTGGTGAAGAAAATCAGCGTAGGCGTTGATCGCGGCCGGGCCTGCAAACACGAGCAGGTTGCCCGCCATGTGGCCGACCAGGTAGCCGAAGCCAACGAGGCCCGTAACGGCCATCACGGCCTTTTTCCCGACCGTGCTTCCGTAGAACGTGATTGCCCGGGTGGTCATTGTGTCTCCCGTTTTTCGGTCCGCGGATCGCGGCCGAGCGAGCCATCCCCCCCGGCGGGCGGGCACGAGGCTCGCATGGGCGGGGCGGGGGGTGCGGCCATGACCGCGACCGAGGGGGGATTAGCATGAATGATTGCGGGGGTCTACTGGCGGGGCTGCGCACCCGGACGCGAGGCAAAGCGCCCCCTTCAACTTCACGGCTCCCGTCGTAGTCGTGCTCGTAGTCGTGCGCGTGCGCGGTTGTGAGACACGCACGACTACGAGCACGAGGACGACTACGAGCACGAGGACGAGCACGAGCACGGCGAGCGCTGTGCGCGCTGCGCGGCTGACAAAACCGTAGGGGGCTCAAACAACTTCGTCGCGCCTACGCGCGCCGATGTGACAAGCGACGATCCGACCCGAGACGTCGCGTTTTCGCGACCATTGCGAGCGCCCGCGGAGCGGCTCTCGTACGCGGTTTTCGGTCGCGCCACGTGCTTGGCAGCGCTCTTGCACATGCCGTTGCGCGCACCTGCGTAGGCGCGTCGACGCGCGCGCGAGCCCCCAAGCGGAGAGGCAGTGGTTCCATGAAGCAGCCGACTGGAAGCGACACAGATCAGACCGTCAGACGAAATCAAGCAGACCTCAGCAGGCGTAAGTTCTTGGTCGCGGCCGGAGTCGGTGCGTCGGCGGCCGCGCTCCTGCCCGCCTGCGAAGAAAAGAAGAAGCCGGCGGAAGAGAAGGGCAGCACGGCGGCGCTCGCTGGTCCGACGCGAGGCGAAGGCCCCGAGGTCCGGGACCTGCGCTTCGGCATGATCGCGCTCACCGACTGCTCGCCCATCGTGATCGCCCACGAAAGAGGGCTGTTCAAGAAGTACGGCATCCAGAGCACGGTCGTCAAAGGCGCGAGCTGGGCGGCGATCCGCGACTCGCTCTCCACCGGCGACTTACAGGCCACGCACATGCTGCTGGGGATGCCGATCGCCTCGACCATGGGCTTGCTCGGTGCGCCCAAAAAACCGATGGTCGTCCCGTGGCTGCTCAACCGCAACGGCCAGGCGATCACGTTGAAGGCGGAGCTGAAAGGGAAGATCGGCGCAGACCCGAAGGCGCTCAAGCCGCTGGCGGACGCCGCGAAGAAGAAGGGCTCGCCCATGACCTTCGCCATGACCTTTCCGCCCGGTACCCACGCCATGTGGATGCGGTATTACCTCGCCGCGGGCGGCATCGACCCGGACAAAGACGTGGCGCTGATCACGATCCCGCCGCCGCAGATGATCGCCAACATGAAGCTCGGGAAGATGGACGGCTTCTGCGTGGGCGAGCCGTGGAACGCGCGCGCCATCGCGGACGGCGTCGGGTACACGGCGATCACCACGCAGGAGCTGTGGAAGGACCACCCGGAGAAGGTCTGTGCTTTCACCGCGGAGTTTGCCGAAAAGAACCCGAAGACCGTCAAAGCCGTGCTCAAGGCGCTGAACGAAGCGAGCATCTGGCTCGACGACCGCAACAATCGACCCGAGCAAGCCAAGATCGTCTCGCAAGCAACCTACATCAATTGCCCTCCGGAGCTCATCCTCGGCAGATTGCAAGGCCACTACGACTACGGCGACGGGCGCAAGAAGGAAGATCCGAACTACATGATCTTCAGCCAGCGCAACTGCAATTACCCGCAGCCCAAGTACGCGGTCTGGTGGCTCACGCAGTTTCGCCGCTGGGGCATGGTCGAGGGCACCCCGGACTACAACGGCGTGGCTGGCCAAGTCATGCGCGCGGACCTGTACGAAGAGGCCATGAAGGAGATCGGCTACGCGCATGGCGGCCGCGACGACAGCCCGGAGACCCTGTTCGACGGCACCAAGTTCGATCCCAAGGAGGCCGACACTTACGCCACGTCATTCACCGTGAAGAGCGCCAAGGGGTAAGGTATGAAGAACTTTCAAACTAGGAACTTACTCTTACCCTTGGCCGGCGCCCTCATCGTGATCGCGTTGTGGGCGCTCAGCAGCGCTACCTGGGCTCCGAGCTTGCCATCGCCGAAGGCTACGTGGGAAGCGAGTAAGCTGTACATCACGCAGCCCTTCGAAAAGCGTGGCGAGCTCGACCAAGGCATTCTGCGCTTCACTTGGTACTCGCTCGTGCGCGTCGCCAAGGGTTACGCGCTGGCGCTGGTGATGGGGGTGCCGTTCGGGTTCATGCTCGGCGTTTCCAAGACGTTCACGAAGGCGTTCGATCCGATAGCCCAAGTGCTGCGGCCGGTCTCGCCGCTGGCGTGGCTGCCGCTCGGGCTCGTGCTGTTCCAGAAGTCCGAGCCTGCGGCGACGTTCACGATCGCCATGTGCTCGATGTGGCCGACCGTGCTCAACACCGCGCTCGGGGTGCGCTCGATCCCGGCCGAATACACCAACGTCGGGCGCGTGCTCGGGCTGTCGCCGGCGCGGCGATTCTTCAAGATCCTCCTGCCCGCCGCCATGCCGTACATGTGGACCGGGTTCCGGCTCAGCCTCGGCATCGCCTGGCTCGTGATCGTCGCGGCCGAGATGCTCACGGGCGCGCCGGGCGTGGGCGGCTTCTTGTGGCAGGAATACAACTCGCTCATCTACGAACACATCGTGCTCTGCATCCTGACGATCGGGCTCGTCGGGTTCGGGCTCGATCGCCTGATGAGCATGGCCGAGGCGCGGCTCGCGGGGGGGAACTGATGGCGCGTCTCGAGCTGCAAGGCGTGTCGATCGGGTTCGGCGCGGGCAGCCAGCGCCGCGAAGTGCTGTCCAATGTCAATCTTACCATCGCCGACCGCGAGTTCGTCGCCTTGGTCGGGTACTCGGGCGTGGGCAAAACGACGCTGATTTCGCTGATGGCGGGCCTGCTCCGACCCGACCGAGGCACCGTTCGCTTGGACGGACAGCGGATCGTCGGGCCGGGTCGGGAGCGCGGCGTCGTGTTCCAGAACTATGCGCTCCTGCCTTGGTTGACCACCCATCAAAACGTGGCGCTGGCCGTGGATGCAGCCTTTCCCGAAGTACCGGCCGACAAGCGCAAGAAGCGCGTGGAGGAGATCTTGGCGCTCGTCGACCTCAGCGCGGCCCATCGCAAACGGCCGCGCGAGCTCTCTGGCGGCATGCGCCAGCGCGTCTCGATCGCGCGCGCGCTGGCGCTGGACCCCGAAGTGCTGCTCCTCGACGAGCCGTTCGGCGCGCTCGACGCGCTCACGCGCGCAACGTTGCAGAAGGAGCTCGAGAACATCTTCCGGCGTGAGCGCAAGACCATGGTGATGATCACCAACGACGTGGAAGAAGCCGTGTCGCTGGCGGATCGCATCATCCCGCTCAGCCTCGGCCCGGGCGCGACCTTGGGCCCCGAGGTGCGGGTGGAGCTGCCGCGTCCGCGCGACAAGAAGACCTTGGCCACTTCGCTCGAGGCCAAGCGCTTGCGCGTGCAGGTGATCGACTATCTGCTCGGGCAGGCGAGCGCGAAGCGGCCGCAGGGCGCGCGGCCGCGCGCGGAGCAGGCGCGATGAACAAGTTCTTGGAGATCTTCGAGATCGAAAAATGCTTCCCCAAGGATGGCGGCATGGCGCGGATCGTACGCGACTTCAGCCTGAGCCTGCGCGAAGGCGAGTTCGTCTCACTCATCGGCCACTCCGGCTGCGGCAAGTCGACCGTGTTATCGATGGTAGCCGGGCTCTTGCCGATCGACCGTGGAGGCGTGGTGCTGGCGGGCAAGGAGATCGAAGGACCGGGCCCGGATCGCGGGATGGTGTTTCAGTCGCCCTGCCTTTTGCCCTGGCTCAGCGTCATCGGCAACGTCCTCATCGCGGTCGAACGCGTGACCCCGAAGGCTTCGCGCAACGAGCGGCGCGCGCTCGCCGCGCATTACCTCGAGCTGGTCGGGCTCGGGGACAGTCCCGACCAGCGCGTCCAGGAGCTCTCCCAAGGCATGCAGCAACGAGTCGGCATCGCGCGCGCCTTCGCGCTCGACCCGAAGATGCTGTTGCTCGACGAGCCCTTCGGTATGCTCGATTCGATCACACGTGCCGAGCTCCAGGAGGTGCTGGCGCAGCTGTGCGCCGATACCCAGAAGACCGCGCTGATGGTGACCCACGACGTGGACGAGAGCCTGTTCCTGTCCGATCGCGTCGCGATGATGACCTCTGGTCCGGACGCGACTCTGGGCGGCATCGTCGATGTGCCCTTTGGCCGCCCGCGCGATCGTCACCAGGTGTTCGAAGATGGCGCGTTCGAGGCGCTGCGCGAGCAGCTGCTCGGCTTCCTCGAGCAGCAGGCCCATGCGCCCGAAGAGCCGTCCCAGGTGCTGGCCGCCTCGAGCCCCGGCTTTGCCAATGCGGCCAGGCAACCCGCCTCCTAGCCGATCGGCGGAGCCCCGCCGCTGAAGTCTTCAGTTTGCGATCGAACCTCGCGTAGCATGCGCCCGCGCTCGCGGCTGCCGCGAGCGCGCGATCGTGCGCGCGAAATCGTGAAAGCGCTGCGCCTTGGATTGTCCGATACGCCTTAACCCCCCAATGAGGAACGCCAGATGGACGAAACGAAGAGATGGATGCTTGGTGCGAATGAACTCGAGCGCCGCAGGACGCGCAGAGCCGGCGCGGGCACGTCGCGCCGCGGTCGCGGAGGGCGTTCGCGCCGGTGGTGGCATGCCGCCTGCGCTTCGTCCGCGCTCAGCTTCTCCCTCGGGTCGATCGCGGAGGCGCAGGAGCTTCCGCCACCCGTGACCGCCCCGAGCGGCGTCACGGAGGTCAACCCGAGCGCGCCAGCTCTCTCTGACGAGCTGCCTCCACCGCCACCCCCGGTGGAGCTCGCGCCCGCTCCCCTTGCGCCCCCGCCCCCGCCTGTTCTCGTGCCGACTCCACCGCCCGCGCCGCCTCCCAGTATCCTCGTCGCCCCTCCGCCTCCGCCCGCGCCGCCGGTCGGCATCCAACCGCCGCTCCCGACGCAGCCCTTGCCCGCGCCGAGCGGCTGGTTGCCGGTCATCACCGGATCGTATTTCACGCGCTACGAGCTGCGCTCCGGCTACGACGATCTCGGGGTGGCCACGCCCACCTACCGCCAGCGCTTCATCGACGGCGACGCGTTCTACTACCGCCTGCGCTTCGGCATCGGCACCGGCATGCTCGACGTAGGTCGCGGTCTCAAGGTCGGCCTGCAGTTCACGCCCCAGGCGACCGGCGTGTTCGGCAATCTCGGACCGAACACCATCGCCGACGCCGCGCTCGGGTTGCACGAGGGCTACGCACGCGTGCAGGGCACGTACGCGCGCTTCGACGCCGGTCGCTTCGAGATGAACTACGGCGACGCGCTGGTGATCGGTAACCTCGACTGGAACGAGGTCGCGCGCAGCTTCGACGGCATGCGCGCGCACATCGCCAGCAGTCCCAACTCGGCCTGGCTCGATCTGTTCGCGACGGTCATCCGCGAGGGCCGGCTCGACATCCCGGGGCGCGGCACGACCTTGGACCAAAGCAATGGCATCGGGCTCGGCGACATCTACTTCACCGGCGCATACGCCGCGCTGGGGCCGGCGATCATGAAGGGGCTCGATCTGGACGCGTACGCGCTGGTTCGCGGCTGGGCCACGGCCAAAGACCTGCGCGCTACGGCGGCCAACGTGAATTCAACGTACCGGCGCGACGGCGCGACCGAACTGACGTTGGGCACCCGCGCCAAACAAAAGATCGGCGCCTTCGACTACCGCGTGGAGGGCGGGCTCCAGACTGGCACGCGCCCGGGCGCCGCGCCCGCGGCGACGACGCCCGCGCCCATCCCCACCGTCAAGAACGCGAACGTGCTCGCCGGTCAGATCGACCTGGAGCTCGGCGTGAGCGCGCCGAACGAGCGCTTCCGCGCCTCGGTTGAGGGCGTGTACGCATCGGGCGACGATCCCAAGAGCAAGAAGAACGAAGGCTGGGACGAGCTCTACCCGACCTCTCATAAGTGGCTCGGCCTGAGCGATGCGTTCGTGCAGAACGGCGTCAAACGGACCAACGTCCTGAGCGCGATCCTGCACCTGACGGCCGTGCCGCTGCCGAACCTTACTTTGCAGGCCGACGGCCACCTGTTCGCGCGTCCTCAGCCCCTTACGGTCGGCGGCAAGGACGGGGTCGCGGGCGGTGAGGTCGACATCGGCGCCGTCTACGTGCTCGCCAAGGGGCTCAAGACGCGCGCGCTCTACGCCGTGTTCGTACCGACCGACCGTCTGTACACGGACATGCTGCCCGCGACGGGCTACAACCGCGGGGGCCCCGACCCGGTCCACTTCTGCGAGGTCGAGCTTCGCTACGATCTGTGATCTCAGCGCGGAGGATCGACGTAGTCGACCAGCTCTCCGCGGAACGTGCGCAACGTC